>DASVTM010000304.1:0-5101 GCA_036387575.1 Brevundimonas sp. | reverse complement strand
GCCTGCGGCGTGGGCCTCGTGGCCGCCATCGACGGCATGCCGCGCCGCGAAGTCGTCGAATACGCGATCAAGTCGCTGAAGAACGTCGCCCACCGCGGCGCTGTCGATCCCGACGGCCTGTCTGGAGACGGCGCCGGCCTGATGGTCGAGACGCCGCAGGGTTTCTTCGCCGAACAGGTCCGCGTCATTGGCCAGACCCTGCGTGCGGGTCCCATCGCCATCGGCCAGATATTCCTGCCGCGCACCGATCTGGGCGCTCAGGATCGCGCACGCGCCATCGTCGAGACCGAGGTCCTGCGCGCCGGCTTCTATATCTATGGCTGGCGCCAGACGCCGATCGACCTCCGCGTCGTCGGTTCCAAGGCCGACGCCACCCGGCCCGAGATCGAACAGATCATGCTGGCCGCTCCCGCCGAGTTGGCAGAGTCAGACCAGTCCGAGGCGCTCGAGCGCGAACTCTACCTCTGCCGCCGACGCATAGAGAACGCCGTCGCCGGCGAGAGCGTGCCCGGATTCTACATCTGCTCCCTGTCGGCCCGGTCGCTGATCTACAAGGGCATGGTCCGCGCAGAGTTGCTCGACCAGCTTTATCCCGACCTGCTGGATCCGACGTTCGAGGCCGCCTACGCGATCTTCCACCAGCGCTATTCGACCAACACCTTCCCCGAATGGCGGCTGGCGCAGCCGTTCCGGATGCTGGCCCACAACGGCGAAATCAACACGCTGAAGGGCAACCTGAATTGGATGCGGTCGCACGAGATCGGCATGACGGCACAGGCGTTCGGCGACCGCGACGGCGAGGTGAAGCCTGTGGTTCAGCCGGGCGGTTCCGACTCGGCCGCGCTCGACAACGTGTTCGAGGTTCTGGTTCGCGCGGGTCGTACTGCGCCCATGGCCAAGGCCCTACTGATCCCGGAGGCCTGGTCCAAGGACGCCGGTCTGATGAAGCCCGAGCACGGCGCTCTTTACGCCTACTGCAACGCGGTGATGGAGCCATGGGACGGTCCAGCCGCCATCTGCGCCACCGACGGCCGCTATGTCGTCTGCGGCAAGGACCGCAACGGCCTGCGTCCCCTGCGCGCCATGATCACCCACGACGGCCTGCTGCTGGCGGGCTCTGAAGCGGGCCTCGCCGGGATCCCGGAAGCCCGGATCGCCCGCCGCCTGCCGATCGGCCCCGGTCGCATGATCGTCGCCGATCTCAAGACCGGCGTGCTGATGGACGAGAGCGAGGCCATCGATGCGCTGGCCGCCGCCCACCCCTATCAGAACTGGCTCGACAACATGGTCGATCTGGAGCCGGTCATCGGCCCGGGACCCGAGCCGCGCGCCACCACCGGCGAGGCCCTGACCCGTCGCCAGATCGCGGCCGGTTACAGCCGCGAAGATCTCGACATGCTGCTGGATCCGCTGATCCGTGACGGCAAGGAAGCGCTCGGCTCGATGGGAGACGATACGCCTCCGGCGGTGCTGTCCGACCTGCCTCGCCCCTTGGCGCACTATTTCCGCCAGAATTTCTCACAAGTCACCAACCCGCCGATCGACCCCTTGCGCGAAGCCGGCGCGATGAGCCTCAAGACCCGATTCAAGAACCTCGGCAACATCCTCGCCGAGGAAGAGGCGCAGACGAACGTCTTCGTGCTGGACAGCCCGATCCTGACCACAGGTATGTACGAGCGCATGCTGAGCGTGGTCGGCGCGGGCACGACCGTGACGCTGGACTGCTCCTATCCGCTGCCTGAAGAGGGTGATCGGGCGGGCGCCGGTCTGCGCGCCGCTATCGACCGCATCCAGCTCGAAGCGGAAACGGCCGTCCGCAACGGCTCCGGCCTGATCGTCCTGACCGACCAACGGGCGTCGGAAGAGCGCATCACCATCCCGATGATCATCGCCACGGCGGCGGTCCATCTGCGCCTGACCGACAAGGGCCTGCGCAGTTTCGTCTCCATCGTGGTCCGCTCGGCGGAGGCGCTCGAGCCGCATGGCGTCGCCGTGCTGGTCGGCGTCGGAGCCACCGCCATCAACCCTTGGCTCGCGCAGGAGATGTTTCAGGAACGTCTGGATCGCGGCCTCTATCCGGGGCTGTCGCTGCGGGACGCCTGCCTGAACTACAAGGCCGGTCTCGAGGCCGGGCTGATGAAGACGCTGGCGCGCAAGGGTATCTCGATAATCTCCGCCTATCGCGGGGGCTGCGAGTTCGAGGTGCTGGGCCTGTCCCGCGCCCTGACCGCAGAGTTCTTTCCCGGCGCCCCATCGCGGATTTCGGGCATCGGTCTCGCCGGGCTGGAGCAGCAGGCTATGCGTCGTCACGCTGCGGCCTGGACCGAAGCGACGCCTTCGCCGGCCATCGGCGGCTTCTTCCGCATCCGTGCGGGTCAGGAAAGCCACGCCCACGACGCCAAGACGATCCACCTCCTGCAGGACGCCTGCAATCGCGGCGACTACAAGCGCTTCAAGCAATACTCCGAGGCCATACGCGCTCAGCCTGACAACGCGCCGCGCGACCTGCTCGACTGGCGCGAGAACCTGTCGCCGGTACCGGTCTATGAGGTCGAGAGCGTCTCGGAAATCCGCAAGCGCTTCCTGACGCCGGGCATGTCATTGGGCGCGCTCAGCCCCGAGGCTCACGGCGTCCTCAACGTCGCCATGAACCGTATCGGCGCCCGCTCGGTGTCCGGCGAGGGCGGCGAGGATCCGGAACGCTACGCGACCCGCGCCGACGGCGACAACATGAACTCGGCGGTCAAGCAGATCGCGTCGGGCCGGTTCGGCGTCACCGCCGAATACCTGAACCAGTGCCGCGAGATCGAGATCAAGATCGCACAGGGCGCCAAGCCCGGCGAAGGTGGGCAACTGCCCGGCTTCAAGGTCACCGAATTCATCGCGCGCATGCGGCACTCGACCGTCGGCACGACCCTGATCTCGCCACCGCCGCACCACGACATCTATTCGATCGAGGATCTGGCACAGCTCATCTACGACCTGAAGTCGATCAACCCGGACGCCCGGGTGACGGTCAAGCTGGTCTCCGCCTCGGGCATTGGCGCGATCGCCTCAGGCGTGGCCAAGGCCAAGGCCGACGCCATCCTGATCGCAGGCCATAACGGCGGCACGGGCGCCTCGCCCCAGTCGTCGATCAAGCATGCCGGCCTGCCATGGGAAATCGGTCTGGCCGAGACCCATCAGGTGCTCAGCCTGAACAACCTGCGCAGCCACGTCGTTGTCCGTGCGGACGGCGGCATGCGCACCGGTCGTGACATCGTCATCGCCGCCATTCTCGGCGCCGAGGAGTTCAACATCGGCACGGCGTCACTGATCGCCATGGGCTGTCTGATGGTGCGTCAGTGCCATTCCAACACCTGCCCCGTCGGCGTCTGTTCGCAGGACCCGCGTCTGCGCGAGAAGTTCACCGGCACGGCGGACAAGGTCGTCAACCTGTTCAGCTTCATCGCCGAGGAGGTCCGCGAACTGCTGGCCATGCTGGGCGCGCGGACGCTGGACGAGATCGTAGGACGCACCGACCTGCTGCGTCAGGTCCGTCGCGGCGGCGCCCATCTGGACGATCTCGACCTCAACCCGCTGCTGGTTCGCGTCGAGGCTCCCGAGAAGAAGCTGTGGGCGCAAAAGGGCCGCGCCGAGATCCCCGAGACGCTCGACGCCCGCGTCCTCAACGACGCCTGGGCCTTCCTCGACCGGGGGCAGACATCCGAACTCAGCTATCCGATCTCCAACGTCATGCGCACCATCGGCGCGGGAGTGTCCTCGGCCATCGTGCGCCGCTGGGGTCCGACGGGTCCAACCGGCGTCCTGACGCTGAAGCTCCACGGCTCGGCGGGCCAGTCGTTCGGAGCCTTCGGGGCCAAGGGACTCAAGCTCGAACTGACCGGCGAGGCCAACGACTATGTCGGCAAGGGCCTGTCCGGCGCCGACATCGTGGTCAAGCCGATTGAATGGCGTGAGAACCAACCCGCCATCGGCAACACCACCCTGTATGGCGCGACGTCGGGTCGATTGTTCGTCGCTGGTTCGGCGGGTGAGCGGTTCGCGGTGCGGAACTCGGGCGCCGAGGCGGTCGTCGAGGGTCTCGGCGCCCACGGCTGCGAATATATGACGGGCGGCTGCGTCGTGGTGCTGGGTCCGGTCGGCTGGAACCTCGCGGCGGGCATGTCCGGCGGCGAGCTTTTCGTACTGCAGGATCCGGCCCAGATCGATCTAGCGCTCAACGGCGACCTCGCCTCAGTCGCGGCGATTATCCCCGCCGCCGCCGACCGTCTGGAAGCCCTCGTCCGCGCCCACGCCAAGGCGACAGACTCGCCCTTGGCCAAGCGGTTGCTGGCGAACTGGGGCGAAAGCGTCACGCGCTTCGCCCGTATCGTACCGACCCCGATCGCCAATGCAGAGGCCAGGCTTGACCATGCGGAGGCCGTACCCGCATGATCCGGGTTCCTTCCTGTTTTACCTGTCGATAGGCCTCCCCCGCCGATGACCCTGACGTCACGCCGCCTCACTCATGTTCCGTTGATGGGGGCGGCGTTCGTCGCCTTCCTGGCGCTCATCGCGACGCCCGCCTCGGCTCAACCGGCGTTGCTGGGCCATCAGGCCGTCCTCGATCTCAACTCCGGAGCCAGCGCCTGGCTGCTGACGGCGACGGCGCTGGTGCTGATGATGACCTTGCCCGGTCTGGCGCTGTTCTACGGCGGCATGGTCCGCAAGAAGAACATCATCTCGGTCATCGCCCAGTCGACAGCCGCCTTCGCCATCGTCTCGGTGCTCTGGTTCATCGCCGGCTACAGCCTCGCCTTCGGCAAGGGTCCGG
Source organism: Brevundimonas sp. (assembly GCA_036387575.1). Taxonomy (GTDB): domain Bacteria; phylum Pseudomonadota; class Alphaproteobacteria; order Caulobacterales; family Caulobacteraceae; genus Brevundimonas. The sequence continues at coordinate 285 of DASVTM010000304.1, read as the reverse complement.
ACGCGATCAACGGCTATATCGGCGGGCTGCAGGCCGCCTTCCTGAACGGCGTCGGCGCGACCACAGCGCACAGCCTGCTGCCCGGCATTCCTGAGCTGTTGTTCGTCAGCTTCCAGATGACCTTCGCCATCATCACCCCGGCCCTGATCGCCGGAGCCTTCGCCGAGCGGATGAAGTTCTCGGCGTCGCTGCTGTTCTTCGGCCTGTGGCATCTGATCGTCTACGCGCCGATCTGCCATCAGGTCTGGGGCGGCGGTTATCTTGGATCGCTGGGTGTATTGGACT
>DASVTM010000303.1:0-8060 GCA_036387575.1 Brevundimonas sp. | reverse complement strand
TGGCGTTTCGCGGGCGTCGGGCTAAACCCCGGCGCCTGCTTCTTCCTCCCAGCCGCGAAAGCTCCCATGACCGACATCGCCGACATCGTCGCCCGCCAGATCCTCGACAGCCGTGGCAACCCGACCGTCGAGGTCGACGTGACCCTGGACGACGGCAGCTTCGGCCGCGCCGCAGTGCCTTCGGGCGCCTCGACCGGCGCTCACGAAGCTGTCGAGCTTCGTGACGGCGACAAGACCCTGTGGGGTGGCAAGGGCGTTCAGAACGCGGTCGACGCCGTCAACGGCGAGATCTTCGACGCCCTGTCCGGCATGGACGCTGAAGATCAGCGCCGCATCGACGAAGCGATGATCACGCTCGATGGCACTGAGAACAAGGGCCGCCTCGGCGCCAACGCCATTCTCGGGGTCTCGCTCGCGGTGGCCAAGGCCAGCGCCATCTCGGCCGGTCTGCCGCTGTATCGCTACATTGGCGGCGTCTCGGCCCGCGTCCTGCCGACCCCGATGATGAACATCATCAACGGCGGCATGCACGCCGACAATCCGATCGACATTCAGGAGTTCATGATCCTGCCGACCGGCGCCGAGAGCTTCTCCGAAGCCCTGCGCATGGGGTCGGAAATCTTCCACGCGCTCAAGAAGCAGCTCAAGGATGCGGGCCACAACACCAACGTCGGCGACGAGGGCGGCTTCGCCCCTAACCTCGGTTCGGCCGAGGAAGCTCTGAGCTTCATCACCAAGGCCGGTCAGGCTGCGGGCTATCTGGCGGGTGAAGACTTCCACCTCGGCCTCGACGTCGCCTCGACCGAGTTCTTCAAGAACGGCAAGTATGAGATGACCGGCGAGGGCAAGTCCTTCGACGCCGAGGGAATGGTCGGATACCTGGCCGACCTGTGCGAGCGTTTCCCGATCGTCTCGATCGAGGACGGCTGCGCCGAGGATGATTTCGACGGCTGGAAGATCATGACCGAGCGTCTCGGCGACCGGATCCAGCTAGTCGGCGACGATCTGTTCGTGACCAACCCGGCCCGTCTGGCCGCCGGCATCGGCGAAGGTCTGGCCAACTCCATCCTGATCAAGGTCAACCAGATCGGCACCCTGTCGGAGACCCTGGACGCCGTCGATATGGCCAACCGCGCGGGCTACACCTCGGTCATGAGCCACCGTTCGGGCGAGACCGAGGACTACACCATCGCCGACCTCGCCGTTGCGACCAACTGCGGACAGATCAAGACCGGCTCGCTGGCCCGCTCGGACCGCACCGCCAAATACAACCAGCTGCTCCGCATCGAGGAAATGTTGGGTGACCAGGGCGCCTACTACGGCGACGGCATGCTGCTGAAATAGGAGAGGGCAGGGCCGCATCCCGGCCTGTCGATCTTACGTCGTTCCTCCACAGTCCCGCGTGTCGGTCGCCCCGACGCGCGGGACTGTTTGTTCAGGGGCGCCGTCTGGATGGCCGACTCAAAGACCGACGTTTCGCGTTCGCCACAATAGTTACTGACTTATGGTCAAGCTACGGTTTGTTAGTCATTTTCGGTGATGTTCCATCAACTGTATCCACGCTCAGAAGGAGCGTCCCGAGTGCCCGAACGGATGAAGCCGTATTCCCTGTCCGCCTTCCTGCTGCTGCTGTTCGCCTATCTCGGCGTTCAAGCCCTCACGGGTGAACGCGGCCTGCTAAGCGGCCATGCTCGGGACGCCCTGCTGGCCGAACGCGAGGCCCAGTTGACGGAACTCAGCGCCCGTCGCGCCGACCTCGAGGTCCGTGCCCGCTATCTGCGCACCGACAGTCTTTCACGCGATCTGCTGGAAGAGCGAGCCCGTGTCGTGCTCGGCTTTTCCGACCCCCGCGATTATGTAATCCGGGTATCGGCGACGCCGTCGGCTGAAACGATAACCCGCCCCTCCTGAACTATTGTTACAGCGTCACCGGGTCGCTTTGCGTTAGAGGAGAGAAGGCTGCTAAAGCCGCTTTCCGTAACGATAAGTAGCCCTGAAGCCAGTGTGGTTCTTCGGGGCACAGCCGGGAGATGCTGGATGGCGAAAGCCCCCTCCGCGAAGACGACCACCAAAGCCGAGAATATCCCCAACGCGCTACAGGCCTCGAAAGAGGATCTGCTGCGCTACTACCGCGAGATGGTGCTGATCCGCCGCTTCGAAGAGCGCGCAGGCCAGTTGTACGGCATGGGTCTGATCGGGGGCTTCTGCCACCTGTACATCGGACAGGAAGCCGTGGCCGTCGGCGTTCAGGAGAGCGTCAGACAGGGACACGACAAGATCATCACGGGCTACCGTGACCACGGCCACATGCTGGCCGCCGGGATGGATCCCAAGGAAGTCATGGCCGAGCTGACCGGTCGCTCGGGCGGTTCGTCGCGCGGCAAGGGCGGCTCGATGCACATGTTCGACACCGCCACCGGCTTTTACGGCGGTCACGGCATCGTCGGCGCGCAGGTCGCGCTCGGCACGGGCCTGGCCTTCGCCGGTCGCTACCGCGGCGACGACTCGGTGGCCTTCATCTATTTCGGCGACGGCGCCTCGAACCAGGGTCAGGTCTACGAGAGCTTCAACATGGCTCAGCTGTGGAAGCTGCCGGCCATCTACATCATCGAGAACAACCAGTACGCCATGGGCACGAGCATCGAGCGCTCGTCGTCCACGACCGAGCTCTACATGCGCGGCGCCTCGTTCGGCATCCCGGGCGAGCAGGTCGACGGCATGGACGTGCTGGCGGTCAAGGACGCGGTGGCCCGTGCGGTCAAGCGCGCCCGTGAAGGCGGCGGCCCCTTCATCCTCGAGGTGAAGACCTATCGCTATCGCGGTCACTCGATGTCCGACCCTGCCAAATACCGCAGCAAGGAAGAGGTCGACGAGGTCAAGAAGACCCGCGACCCGATCGACCACGTCAAGATGCTGCTCGACGCGGCCGGCGCCAACGAAGACGAGCTCAAGGCCATCGACGCCGAGATCAAGGCCATCGTCGCCGAAGCTGTTCAATTCGCTCAAGAGAGCCCGGAACCCGATCCGTCCGAGCTCTATACCGACGTGTACCTGGAGGCCTGATCCGTGACAGACATTCTGATGCCGGCTCTCTCGCCAACCATGGAAGAGGGCACGCTGACCAAATGGCACATCAAGGCGGGGGACACGGTCAAGGCCGGTGACGTCATTGCCGAGATCGAAACCGACAAGGCCACGATGGAAGTCGAAGCCGTCGATGAAGGCGAGATCGCCGAAATCCTCGTCGCCGAAGGTACCGAAGGCGTGAAGGTCAATACGCCGATCGCTCGCATGGCCGGCGAAGACGGCGCTGCCGCCCCTGCGCCGAAGGCCGAGCCCGCTGCTGTCTCCGTGGCCGTAGCCAAGGACGGCGCGGACGAAGCCAAATCCGGCGATCCCGAAAAGGCTCCGGCCGAAGCGCCTGTCGCCAAGCCCAAGGCGGAGCTGCGCGATCCTGAGTTCCCCGAAGGCACGAAGCTGATCAAGACGACCGTACGCGACGCCCTGCGCGACGCCATGGCCGAGGAAATGCGCCGCGACGAGAACGTCTTCCTGATCGGCGAGGAAGTCGCCCAGTACCAGGGCGCCTACAAGGTCAGCCGTGAGCTGCTGCAGGAGTTCGGTGACCGCCGCGTGGTCGATACCCCGATCACCGAGCACGGCTTCGCCGGTCTGGGCGTCGGCGCGGCAATGTCGGGCCTGCGCCCGATCGTCGAGTTCATGACGTTCAACTTCGCCATGCAGGCGATCGACCACATCATCAACTCGGCCGCCAAGACCCTGTATATGTCGGGCGGTCAGATCCGGGCGCCTATCGTGTTCCGCGGTCCGAACGGCGCCGCCTCGCGCGTCGGCGCCCAGCACAGCCAGGACTATTCCGCCTGGTACGCTCAGGTTCCGGGCCTGAAGGTCGTCGCTCCCTATGACGCCGCCGACGCCAAGGGTCTGCTGAAATCCGCGATCCGCGACCCCAACCCCGTGGTCTTCCTCGAGCACGAGATGATGTACGGTATCGAGTTCGATGTGCCGGACGTCGAGGATTATCTGGTCCCGATCGGCAAGGCCAAGGTCCGCCGCGAGGGTACCGACGTCACCATTACGGCCCACGCCCGTATGGTCGGTTTCGCCCTGCAGGCCGCCGAAAAGCTGGCCGAGGAATGCATCAGTTGCGAGGTCATCGACCTGCGCACCCTGCGTCCGCTGGACCACGAGACCATCGTCGAAAGCGTCAAAAAGACCAGCCGTCTGGTTTCGGCCGAAGAAGGCTGGGGCCCGATGGGCGTCGGCGCCGAGGTCGTGGCCCGGGTGATCGAGCATGCGTTCGACTACCTCGACGCCCCGCCGCTGCGCGTCCACCAGGAAGACGTGCCTCTGCCGTACGCCGCCAACCTCGAAGTCCTGTCGCTCCCGGGCGTGGACAAGATCGTGGCGGCCGTGAAAGCGGTGATGGCGTGAGCGAACCGGCCGAATTCATGATGACCGTGCCGGACAGCGTCGCCGCCGATCCGGAGGCCATCGAGGTCCTTCGAATGTGGTGGTCGAAGCAGGAGCCGGTGATGTCGGTGAAGCCGGCGTTTGGCGATCCCATCAAATTCGGCGAACTGCTGGCCATCGCGGCGCGCCACATGGCCCACGGCTATGCGGTGCGTCACGGCCACGACGAGAAGGCGGCCTATAACCGCATCCTTCAAGGGCTCAGCGAAGTGATCAAGGCCGACAATATCGGCACCGTCGCCGAACCTACCGTTTCCAAGGGAGGCAATGCCTGATGACCGACATCCTGATGCCCGCCCTCTCGCCAACGATGGAAGAGGGCGTTCTGGCCAAGTGGCACGTCAAGGTCGGCGACATCGTCAAGGCCGGTGACGTCATCGCCGAGATCGAAACCGACAAGGCCACGATGGAAGTCGAGGCCGTCGATGAAGGCGAAGTGATCGAAATCCTCGTGCCCGAAGGTACAGAGGGCGTGAAGGTCAACGCCCTGATCGCCCGCCTGAAGGACGAGGGCGGCGCCGCTGCTCCTGCGTCCAAGGCTACTCCGGCCGGCGAAGCCCCGAAGGGCGCTGACGCCAAACCGGCTCCTGCGGGTCACGAGAGCGGCGACGCCGTCGCGACGCCCGAAGGCATCAAGTCCGCCGCGTCCGTTCTGCCCGGCGCAACCCCCACCAAGGCACCCACAACATCTGGCGAACGCGTCTTCTCTTCGCCGTTGGCCCGTCGTTTGGCTGCTCAAGCGGGTCTGGATCTGGCGTCCATCACCGGCACCGGTCCACACGGCCGCGTCGTCCGTCGCGACGTCGAAGCGGCAGGGAAGGGCGGCGCCGCAAAGCCCGCTGCTGCTCCTGCCTCCGCGCCTTCACCCGAGTTCCGCAAGGTGCAGTCGCTGGCCCAGATGGGTATCCCGGACGGCAGCTACGACCTCATTCCGCTGGACGGCATGAAGAAGGCGATCGCCCGCCGGATGGTCGATTCCATCCAGCAGGTGCCGCATTTCCCGCTGACCATCGACGTCGAGATCGACGCCCTGCTGGCCGCGCGTGCCAAAATCAATGCGCTGCTCGAGAAGTCGGGCGTCAAGGTCTCGGTCAACGACTTCGTCATCAAGGCTTCCGCAATGGCCCTGATGGCTGTGCCTGAAGCCAATGCCAGCTACTCGCCTGAGGGCATCGCCATGCACCACAACGCCGACGTGGCGATGGCGGTGGCTATCGACGGCGGCCTGATCACCCCGATCATCCGCAAGGCCGAGACCAAGACCCTGTCGCAGATCGCGGTAGAGTCGAAGGACCTCGCCAAAAGGGCTCGTGATCGCAAGCTGAAGCCGGAAGAGTTCCAGGGCGGCACCTTCTCGGTGTCCAACCTCGGCATGTTCGGCATCAAGCAGTTCTCTTCGATCATCAACGAGCCTCAGGGCGCGATCATGAGCGTGGGCGCAGGCGAACAACGCCCGGTCGTCAAGAACGGCCAGCTGACCGTGGCGACCGTGATGACGGTCACCGTCACCTGCGATCACCGCGTGGTCGACGGCGCGACCGGCGCTCGCTTCCTGCAGGCGTTCAAGCCGCTGATCGAAGATCCCGTGACGATGCTGGCCTAGGCCGATCATGACCTCGGTCTATGATTTCAGCGCCCGCGGGATCGACGGCGAAGACGTGCCCCTGGAACGTTTCCGGGGGCAGGCCCTGCTGATCGTCAACACGGCGTCGAAATGCGGCTTCACCGGCCAGTACGCCGGACTTGAGACGCTGCACGAGACTTTTGCTGACAAGCCGTTCGAAGTGCTGGGTTTTCCATGCAACCAGTTCGGCGCTCAGGAGCCCGGATTGGCGGCTGAAATCGCATCATTCTGCGCCACCAGCTTCGACGTCCAGTTCCCGATGTTCGACAAGGTCGAGGTCAACGGCCCCGACCGGCACCCGCTCTACGCCTGGCTGACAGAGCAGAAGCGCGGGTTCCTCGGGTCGAAAGCAATCAAGTGGAACTTCACCAAATTCCTGACGGACCGCGAGGGCAGGGTGGTCGCCCGCTATTCCCCGCAGACCGAGCCCTCGGCGATCCAGGCCGATATTGAGAAGCTGATCTGAACATGGCTGCTGTAGACTTCGACCTCATCGTCATCGGCTCGGGCCCCGGCGGCTATGTCGCTGCGATCCGTGCGAGCCAACTGGGTCAGAAGGTCGCCATCGTCGAGCGCGAGAATCTGGGCGGCATCTGCCTGAACTGGGGCTGTATCCCAACCAAGGCGCTGCTCAAGTCGGGCGAGAAGTTCGAGAGCCTGTCTCACCTGAAGGAATACGGCCTGTCCGCCAGCGGCGCGACGTTCGATTTCAACGCCATCATCCAGCGCTCGCGCGGCGTCGCGGCGACGATGAACAAGGGCGTCGCCTTCCTGATGAAGAAGAACAAGATCGAGGTCATCGAGGGCTCGGCCAAGCTCGAAAAGGGCCCAAATGGCGGGTCGGCGGCTCCCAAGGTCGTCATCGCGCTCAAGGCCGGCGGCTCACGGACGGTCGAGGCCAAGGCGGTCATGCTGGCCGTCGGCGCCCGCGCCAAGGCCATCCCGCAAATCGGCCTCGAAGCTGACGGCGACAAAATCTGGGCCTATCGGGAAGCGCTGGCTCCGAAGAAGATGCCAGCCTCCATCGTCGTCATCGGCTCAGGCGCCATCGGCATCGAATTCGGCAGCTTCTACAGAGCCCTGGGCGCAGAAGTCACCGTAGTGGAAGCGGTCGACCGCATCATGCCAGTCGAGGACGAAGAGGTCTCCAAGGCCGCTCAGAAGTCGTTCGAGAAGCGTGGCATGAAGTTCCGCCTCGGCTGCAAGGTGACGAGCGTCAAGAAGGGCGGCAAGGGCGTGCAGGTCGCCATCGAGAGCGGCGGCAAGGCCGAGACGCTCGAGGCCGAGGTCTGCATCTCTGCCGTCGGCATCACCGCCAACACAGACGGCATCGGTCTGGAGGCGCTAGGCGTCAACATGGACCGTGGCCACATCACCATCGACGGCCACTGCGCCACCAATGTGAAGGGCCTCTACGCCATCGGCGACTGCGCCGGCGCACCCTGGCTCGCCCACAAGGCCAGCCACGAAGGCATCCACGCCGCCGAATACATCGCCGGCTACAAGACCCCGAACGTCGTCTCGCCGATCGCCGGCTGCACCTACGCCCAGCCTCAGGTCGCCTCGGTCGGCATCACGGAGCAGGGGGCCCGCGAAGCGAAACGCGAGGTCAAGATCGGCCGCTTCCCCTTCCGCGTGAACGGCAAGGCCGTGGCCGCCGGCGAGGTCGACGGCTTCGTCAAGGTGCTGTTCGATGCGAAAACCGGCGCGCTCGTCGGCGCCCACATGATCGGCCACGAGGTCACCGAGATGATCCAGGGCTACGTCACCGCCATCGCCATGGAAGCCACCGAGGAAGACATCCACGGCATCGTCTATCCGCACCCGACCATGTCGGAAGCCATGCACGAAGCCGCCCTCGACGCCTACGGCCGGACGATCCACCTTTAAGGTCTAGCGCTTGCGTTAGGCGTAGCCGTGGCGCTCAGTGCGGGCATGAATC
>DASVTM010000302.1:0-4253 GCA_036387575.1 Brevundimonas sp. | reverse complement strand
CGGCCATCGCGGTCATGAACCGATACGACGCCTCCTTGGCCCGACGCGCCCTGTCAGGCCCCTCAGCCTCGCGCAACGCCCCCTCGACCAGCTTTCTCAACGCCACAGACGCCCCGCCCGACTGACCCGCCAACCAGTCCCAGTGACGCGGCAACAGCGTCACCTCCCGAGCCGTGACACCCAGCTTGGGTCGCCCCCGCCCGCGTTTTTCTTCCACCTCTTCCACCGGCAACCGCGCCAGCACCGCGTCCAGATCGCCGCGAAGATCGAACTCCACCGGCCGCCCGTCAGCGTCATCGAAGATCAGCACCAGTTGACCCGCCTCGGTCGCAGCCTTGACGGCGGCGACCACATCGCGCGGCGCACCGGACGCGATCTTCCGGTCCCCGGCGAAGGCGGTGCAGGTGGTAGTCATGGCGAAATCTCCAGCTCGCGCAGAGATTTACCCGGATATTATTTCGGAAGCAAGGCGAGCTCCTTCTCCCGCAAGGGGAGAAGGACGCTTACGCCCTTACTGCCCCGCGCTCGCCGACGACGCCCAAGGCTGTCAGGGCCGAGGCGGCGATTTGCTCGGCGTTCAAACCCGCAAGGGCGTACATGGCCATCGGCGTGTCCTGATCCTGGAACACGTCGGGCAGATGCAGCGTCCGCACCTTGAGCCCCCCGTCCAGCGCGCCCTTCTCAGCCAGCAACTGCAGCACAAAGGCGCCGAAACCACCCATCGCACCCTCTTCGACCGTGATCAGAGCTTCATGCTCACGGGCCAGTCTCAGGATCAGGTCGGCGTCCAGCGGCTTGGCGAAACGGGCGTCGGCCACGGTCGCCGAGATGCCGTGCGCGGCCAGCAGATCGGCGGCCTTGAGCGATTCCTGCAGCCGCGTTCCCAGCGAAAGGATGGCGACTGCCGTCCCTTCGCGGATGATCCGGCCCTTGCCGATCTCGAGCGGCGCGGACAGTTCAGGGATCTCGACCCCGACGCCGTCGCCCCGAGGGTACCGGAAGGCGCTCGGGCGGTCGTCGATCTCCAGCGAGGTGGCGATCATGGCGGCCAGATCGGCTTCGTCGGCCGCAGCCATCAGCACCATGCCCGGTAGCGCCCCCATGAAGCCGACGTCGAACGATCCGGCGTGGGTCGCACCGTCGGCGCCGACCAGACCGGCCCGGTCCATGGCGAACCGCACGGGCAACGACTGGATCGCCACGTCATGCACGACCTGATCGTAACCGCGCTGCAGGAAGGTCGAATAGATGGCGCAGAACGGCTTCATCCCGTCCGCGGCCAGACCCGCTGCGAAGGTCACCGCATGCTGCTCGGCGATGCCGACGTCATAGGTTCTGTCGGGGAATGCTTGCCCGAACAGGTCGAGACCCGTGCCCGAAGGCATGGCCGCCGTGATCGCGACGATGGTCGAGTCGAGCTTGGCCCGCTTGATCAGTTCGGTGCCGAACACCTTGGTGTAGCTCGGCGCATTGGAGACCGACTTCGATTGTTTACCCGAGACGACGTCGAACTTGACCACGGCATGGAGCTTGTCGGCGCTGCTCTCGGCCGGCGCATAACCCTTGCCCTTCTGGGTCACGACGTGGACCAGCACCGGACGATCGGTGATCGCCGCCGCGTTCTTCAGGATCGGGACCAGATTCTCCATGTCGTGGCCGTCGATCGGCCCGATGTAATAGAAGCCGAGCTCCTCGAAGAAGGTCCCGCCGACGATCATGCCGCGAGCATATTCCTCGGCCTTGCGGGCCGCGTTGCGGAACGGGCGCGGCATATGTTTGGCGACCTTGCGACCGAACTCACGCAGATTCCGGTAGGTGCCGCCCGAGACCTGTTTGGCCAGATAGGCGCTCATTCCGCCGACCGGGGGCGCGATCGACATGTCGTTGTCGTTCAGGATAACGGTCAGTTGCCCGGTCGTCTCGGCGGCGTTGTTCATAGCCTCATAGGCCATGCCCGCCGACATCGAGCCGTCGCCGATCACGGCCACGACCTTGTTGGTTTCGCCCTTCTGGTCCCGCGCCGCACAGAAGCCGAGCGCCGCCGAGATCGACGTCGAGGCGTGGGCCGCGCCGAACGGATCGTATTCGCTCTCGCTCCGCTTGGTGAACCCGCTGAGGCCGCCCGGCTGACGCAGGGTGCGGATCCGATCGCGACGACCGGTCAGGATCTTGTGCGGATAGCACTGGTGCCCGACGTCCCAGATCAGGATGTCTTTCGGCGTGTTGAACACGTGGTGCAGCGCGGTGGTCAACTCGACCACGCCCAGCCCGGCGCCCAGATGGCCGCCCGTCACCGACACCGCGTCGATCGTCTCGGCCCGCACCTCCTCCGCCAGCTGCTTCAGCTGCGCGATATCGAACCCGCGCATGTCGGCGGGGATGTTGACGGTGTCGAGAAGGGGGGTTTCGGGCATCAAAAGCAGGAACCTGAGGAAAGCGGCTTTGCAGTAACTCGGGGGAGCGAGGAACGCTCCGCCCTATGATCGTCGGTTTAGCACGAAGTCCACGCTCGCCTTGAGGTTTTCCGCGTCATGACCGAACACGTCCAGATGTTTGCGAGCCTGATCGGCCAGATGCGCGACCCGATGCCGCGCCTGATCGACGCCCAGCAGGGTGACGAAATTGGTCTTGCCCTGAGCCGCATCCTTGCCGCCCGCCGCCTTGCCCAGGATATCCTCGTCGCCGTCGACGTCGAGCAGGTCGTCGACGATCTGATAGGCCAGACCGATGTCGTGGGCGAAATTGATCAGCGCCTGCTGATGCTGTTCACGGGCGTCTGCGATGATCAGCGGGATCTCGAACGCATAGGTGAACAGGGCGCCGGTCTTCAGCCGCTGCATCCGCGCCACCCCGCCGAGGTCGTCGCGAACACCCAGCAGGTCGATCATCTGTCCGCCCGCCATGCCCCGCGCTCCGGAAGCATAGGACAGCCGCCGGGCCAGCTCGCACCGGATACTGGCGTCCTCGTGGGTGTCTTCGTGCAGGATGATGTCGAAGGCGGCGGTCTGCAGGGCGTCACCCGCCAGGATCGCAGTCGCCTCGTCATAGGCGATATGCAGCGTAGGACGACCGCGCCGCATGTCGTCGTTATCCATCGCCGGCAAGTCGTCGTGAACCAGCGAATAGGCGTGAACGCACTCGAGGGCGCAAGCGGCACGCAGCACCGGCTGTTCCTCGATATCGAACAGCCTCGCCGCTTCCATCGCAAAATAAGGCCTCAGCCGTTTGCCTGGACCCAGAGCGGCATAGCGCATGGCCTCGGTCAGTCGCGATTCCGGCCCGTCGGCTCGAGGCAGAAGCCGGTCGAGCGCGACCGTCACCATGTCGGCGACCTCGGAGACGCGGTCGATCACCGATTGCTCCGGCGAGTTGGCAGCATGAAGCTTGTGCGGCGGCAGGTTGGTCAGAACAGCCTCCCTCCGACCACGGCGTCCCGGTCGACTCCGACCAGAACGACCTCGCCGGCCTCGTCGGGAAAGCCGAGCGTCAGGACTTCGGACATGAAGGGCCCGATCTGGCGCGGCGCGAAATTCACCACGCAGGCCACCTTGCGGTCAGCCAGTTGATCGAGGGTGTAATGAACGGTGATCTGGGCCGAGGACCGCTTGATGCCGACTGCCTCGCCGAGATCGATGGTCAGCTTGTAGGCGGGCTTGCGAGCTTCCGGGAACGGCTCGGCCTTGATGATCCGACCGATGCGAATATCGACCTTCATGAAGTCGTCGAACGCGATCTGATCGGCGGCGGCGGTGATCGGTTGTGCGGCCATCAGTTGAACTCGGCCGGCTCGACGCCCTTGGCCTGACCATCGGCGCCGACCACGATCTTCTCGACCCGCAACTGCGCCGCCTTCAGACGGGCTTCGCAGTGCGCCTTCAGCAGAGCGCCCTCTTCATACAGGGTGATCGACTCCTCGAGCGGAGCCTGGCCGGACTCAAGACGCGAGACGATGCTTTCAAGGCGCGCCAGGGCGTCTTCGAAACTGAGGGCGGCGGTGGTGGTGGCGGTGTCGGTCATCACCACCGACCCTAGAGGCGGAGGCCGATCGCTTCAACGGGAAGCTTCGGTCTGAAGCCTCTAGTCGACGATAAACAGCTTCGCCCCGCCGGCTGTAAACGATCGGTGGGCCGCGTCTCCATGGTCCGAGACCTGATAGCTCATGCCCGGCGTCAGGAAGAAGGTTCGGCCATCCCGCAACTGCGTCTCGAGCTCGCCTTCCAGCACCGTCAAGACATGGCCCCGGTCGCACCAGT
>DASVTM010000301.1:0-2784 GCA_036387575.1 Brevundimonas sp. | reverse complement strand
CTCGATCTCTTTGAACGCCAAACCGATCACGGACGGGGCCTTGTTTCTGGTGGAAGTGGACAGCCACGCCATGGCTGATGCTGACGATCGCTACGCCGCCCATCTGATCTTCGGCGGGAAGACTGCTCCCGTCGAAAACGCCAAGGCAACGAACATTTCGAGCTTCTACGCCGACAGTTTCGGCGGGGATTTCACCGCGTTGGGCGCGGGTTCCGCTCATCAGGGAGGGTTTGAAGTCGCCTATGCCTACCCGGATGCCAGCTTTGTCAATCGCTGGACGGTCGCGCCCACCACGGCTTCGTGGACTATCATAGCAAGGGATAGTGCGGGATCGGAGGAGCCTTTCGCCGCCTACGAACTGGCGCGGACCGAATGCACCAGAAGCGGACCTGCCGAACGTCTTTGATGGGCGGAAAGCGGTCATCACCCTTGGCGGCGCCTCCAGTGGAGCGCGACGATGGTTGTTTTGTCCGGGGCGACGGCGATCCGGGCGCCTGCGCCGGGATACGGCTCGGCTAGAGCAAGCCACATCGCCGGCGTGGAACGCCACCTCTGGAAAGTAACTCATGACCATCGAAATCCTCCGTGCTGACTACGCAGACCCCCGCCATGCAGCGACGATCGTGGACCTGCTCGACGCCTATGCGCGAGACCCGATGGGTGGAAGTTCTCCGCTAGGCGTGTCTGACGCGAGGGGCTTGTCCGCGCCCTGGCGGCGCGGTCTGACGCCTTGTCGGTTCTGGCCTTCGCTGACGGAGCGGCCGCTGGGCTGGTCAACGCCTTCGAGGGCTTCTCGACCTTCAAATGTGCGCCCGTATTGAACGTTCACGATGTCGCTGTACTGCCCCAGTATCGCGGGCTGGGGCTGGCGCGACGGATGTTGCACCTGGTTGAGGTGCTTGCGATCGAACGTAACTGCTGCAAGCTGACGTTGGAGGTGCTGGAGGGCAATCAACCGGCGAAGGCGCTCTACCGTTCTATTGGTTTTACGGATTATTCTGCGGACGTGGCGACGGGCCAGGCCCTCTTCTGGGAGAAAAGTCTCTCCGGAGTTCAAGATGTCGCCGGGCTGTCCTCGCTGCCCCGGTCCGGCCTGTCGAACGGCGCTGCGGGTTTTGATCGCGAGAATGATCAGGCGCCGCAGACCGAGGTTCAACGCGTCGTCAGCGTTTGACGAATTTGGCGGGGGTGCCGCCAAAACGGGCCTTGAAGGCGGTGATGAAGGATGACACGTCCCGATAGCCGATTTCGAAGGCGGCCTCTGTGACACTGGCGCCGGCGCCCAGCTTCTCAAAGGCAATCTGCAGTCTCAGACATTGCCGCCACTGACCAAAGGTCATCCCTGTGTCGCTCACGAACAGACGCGCGGCTGTCCGCTCGGTCATGCCGGCCAGCCCCGCAAGCGCGCCCAGATTTTCGCTCCGGGAGGGCTCGGCCAGGAGCATGCTGCAAAGACGTCGCAGCTTCGGATCGCCGGGTTCCGGCAGAAAAATGTCCGCCAGTTCGAGTCCAGGCAGCCGATCGAGAAGCACGGCGATCAGGCGTGCCTCCGGCCCGACAGCCGGGTGACCCCCTTCGAGACCTGACGCCGCGATCAGCAACTCATCGGTGAGCCGATCGACGGCGACCACGGTCGCGGGGTTTGGGACAGAGAGAAGATTCGGCTCGATGTAGCAGGTGGTGAGCCAGAACGGGGCAGGTGATGAAATCCGGTGCTCTACGCGCGGGCCGATCCAGACAGCGCGCTGCCGGGGGACGACGAAGCGACCCTGCCGGGTGATGACAGTCACAGCGCCGTCGCTCACATGCACGAGCTGGAGGCGGCGATGGGAATGCCAGTCGCCGTCCATCGAAGGGTGTTTGTCGGAAAGAACGAACACAGGTGACGGATGTCCGTCCGGGTCGACGAGCGCCACGCGATTTGTCCGTATGGCCCTATCCGTTGTCATGATGCGGCGAGAATACCATCGACCTGCGATCTATGTCTCGTCCTTTCCAACAAGGACGGACCAAATGAACATTGCGATTCTGGGTAAGGGAAACATGGGCGCGCCCCTCGCCGAACTCATGGAGAAGGCGGGTCACTCGGTGACGCGCCTCGGGAGGCACGACGACGCCGTTCCCGCGCTGAACACCGCGGCCCTCGTGGTGCTCGCTCTCAAATACGAGCAGGTGCTCGACCTCGCTGGCAAACCAGGAGTGGTCGCTGCCCTGTCGGGCAAGATCGTCCTTGATATGACCAACCCGCTGGCCGCTGACTATATGAGCCTGACGATCGGCCATTCGACCTCCGCCGCCGAGGAGATCGCGAAGCGCCTGCCTGACGCTCATGTGGTCAAGGCGTTCAATACGGTGTTCGCCGGCCTTCTCGCGAGACGAGCCGCGGGTGAAAACGTCGGGGTTCCTGTCTTTGTGGCCGGCGACGACGCAGGTTCGGTGGATATCGTCCTTTCGCTGGCGACCTCGATCGGCTTCGAGGCTTTGAATGGCGGGTCGCTTTCGAACGCGCGCTATCTCGAACCTATGGCTGAGTTCATGATCCAGCTTGCCTATGGACTTGGCCATGGCGCCGAGATCGGGTTCGCCGTCGTCAAGCGGTGTAAGGCTCGTTAGCCAGGCAAGCCTGCGCCGTTTGTCTTGCCCTCCACGAGCGTCCTCTCGCCTCGCGAGAGGGCCGCGCCTTCGCGGTAGCTCGTCCAGCCGGGCGCCCGTCATCCTGTTCGAGTGCGGGAGGAGGGGATCGTCGCCCGTCATGCCGCGCTCTCCGGCCGCGGCATGACGGGC
>DASVTM010000300.1:0-2772 GCA_036387575.1 Brevundimonas sp. | reverse complement strand
CCCAAGACGGTCCACACCAGCGTTTCGTACGAGCGAAGGGCCGAGGAGCCCCGCCGCCGCATTCGGGGCGATGCTCATCCGTGCTGCGATCGCGAGTCTCACGACGACCTTCCCTGCCGCCCAGCGTGCCTGCTCGGCGATGGATCTCGATTGTAGACAGGCTGACTAGATGTGAGCTTTCAGGAGGTTGTCCATCCGGTCTGAACCGGGGACGCTGGAGTTGCGAGGCTTCAGCTATCCCGGAGGGACCGGATGAACATCCATCAGAATGCGCGATTGACGCCGTCGGGTCGAGAGCGACTGGTTCGGCTGGCCCGGAGCGGGCTCGCTCCGAAGGCGGTGGCCGAGACGATGGGGGTGTGCGTCAAGACGGTGCGCAAGTGGGTGGCCCGCTTCGCAGCCGAGGGCGCGACCGGGCTGCAGGACCGCTCGTCACGGCCTCATACCCTGCATCGACCGACCCCAGCCGAGACGCAGGAGAGCATCGTGGCCCAGCGTCGGCAGCGCCTGACCGGCCAGCAGATCGCCCGTGATCTGGCCGTCTCGCCGGCCACCGTCAGCCGGGTGCTGCGCCGGCACGGCCTGAGCCGCATCCGCGACCTCGAACCACCCGCGCCCGTCCAGCGCTACGAACGCGAGCGGCCGGGCGAACTGATCCACATCGACATCAAGAAGCTCGGGCGCTTCGAACGTGTGGGACATCGCATCACCGGCGAGCGCACGGGTCAGAGCAAGGGCCGCGGGACCGGATGGGAGTACCTGCATCTGGCCGTCGACGATCATTCCCGGCTCGCCTACTCCGAGATCCATCCCGACGAGAAGCGGGTCTCCTGCCTGACCTTTCTCTTCAACGCTCTGCGCTTCTTCCGCCGCCATGGCATCGCGGTCGAGCGCGTGATGACCGACAACGGGTCAGCCTTCAAATCCAGGCGTTACGCCAAAGCCTTGCGATGGCTGGGCATCGCCCATAAACGCACCCGGCCCTACACCCCAAAGACCAACGGCAAGGTCGAGCGCTTCGTCCAGACGTCCTTGCGCGAATGGGCCTATGCCCGTGCCTACGACACGTCCGAGCAACGCAGACAGGAACTCCCGGCCTTCCTCTTTCGCTACAATTGGCAGCGGCCTCACATGGGCATCAACCGCCAAACACCCATCAGCCGACTCGGCCTATCCGAGGACAACCTGTTGATGCTCCACACCTAGACGGGGCGGCTCATGACCACCCGAAGGTGGCTCGCCTCGAGGTCGAGGGCGAGGCGATGACGAGCGCGTTCGGCGGTGCGGGGTGAGGCCGGTGCTCTGTCAGGTCGGTTCGCGCCGCAAGCTGCCGGCGCGTTCGCTCAGACGACGCTTGCCGGCCAGGAGCATATTTAGGATGCCTTCGGCCGGCTGACGAAGAGGGCTCTCCCAGATGCCGGTACTCCCGTCACGACGCGGGATATCGCGTTGGCGGTCATTCGCATGGGCGTGCCTGGCACGAGAGGGGACTCCTCAATTACGCCCGGTCGCCCGCGCCATTCCACTACCGCCATCGGCGGAACGAACAAGAAACATTCGCTGTGTCCCACGGGAAACAGGATCTTTTCTACCCGCCGGGCCGTTCAAGGCGGCGGCGTACAGGCCTGGCTGCCCAATGCGCTAGTTAGGCAGCATCACCGACAGGTCCTGTCGTGCGTGTGAATGGACGTGCGGAGATCCCTTGCCTCAATGAGACGGTGGCGCCTTGAACGAACCTGATCCGTCGGCGGCCATCGTCAAGCAGTCTGGCATGGCGACCCTGACCGAGGTGGAACGCGACGCCATCGAGGGGCGCCCTGCGGAAACCGCCCCCGGCCCAGGTCCATCCGTCGACTTCGGAGCGCTGTTCGAGGCTTCGTCCACGCCCTTCCTCGTGGTGGCCCCGCCCGAATGGACAATCGCTGCCGCCAACGGCGCCTACCTTCGGGCAACAGGTACGACGCGCGAGGTCATCGGACGCAGGCTGTTCGACGTCTTCACGGATGACCCAGAGGATCCGAGTGCCGACGGCGTGCGCAATGTCGACGCCTCACTGAATCGGGTGGTTACCACGAGGGCTGCCGACACGATGGCGGTTCAGCGCTATGCCGTGCAAGGACAGGATGGGCGCTTCGTCGAACGGTGGTGGGCCCCGGTCAACACGCCAGTGCTCGGCAAGGACGGCGACGTTGCCCTGATCCTCCACCATGTCGAAGACGTCACCGAAGTGATCCGGCTGCGCGGCGACGCCGAAGGGCGGGATCAGTTGGCCCGCGGCCAGCAGGCCGTGATCGACCGGCTGCGCACATACGAAGCGGCCCTGCGCGAGAGCGAGGAATTCAATCGCCGCGTCCTCCAAAGCTCGGCCGATTGCATCAAGGTGCTCCGTCTCGACGGGCGCCTGGAGAGGATGAGCGAGGGCGGTCAGCGCGCGCTCGGCATCACCGACATGGCCGCGTACCTGGATGCCAACTGGGCCGAAAGCTTCGAGCCGGACTGGCGCGCGGCGGCCCATGCCGCCGTGAGGGAAGCCGCGAACGGACGAACGAGCCGCTTCGAGGGTGCACTCACGACGACCTTGGGCGAGCTTCGCTGGTGGGACTCGCTCCTGACGCCGATCTCGGGCGCGGACGGACGGCCCGAGCGCGTGCTGGCGGTGTCGCGGGACATCACGGATTTACGCGTGGGCCGGGATCGGATGCACGAGAGCGAAACGCGCTTTCGCAACATGGCCGACAACGCGCCGGTGATGATGTGGGTGACCGATCCGAG
>DASVTM010000299.1:0-3730 GCA_036387575.1 Brevundimonas sp. | reverse complement strand
GAGGCTGCTGCCCAGATCGGCAAACTGGTCGCTGAACGCGCCATCGAAAAGGGCGTCACCGACGTCGTCTTCGATCGCGGCGGCTACATCTATCACGGACGGGTGAAGGCGCTGGCTGATGCCGCGCGTGAAGCCGGCCTGAACTTCTAAGGGACGCGACAGATGGCGCAAACACCCCAACGTGGCGGCGGCGGCAACGACCGCAACCGTCGCGACAATCGTAACGGCCCGGCTGCTGACGGCCCGGATTCCGACATCGTCGAGAAACTGGTCCACATCAA
Organism: Brevundimonas sp.; assembly: GCA_036387575.1. Lineage (GTDB taxonomy): Bacteria > Pseudomonadota > Alphaproteobacteria > Caulobacterales > Caulobacteraceae > Brevundimonas. Next base: position 3,449 of record DASVTM010000299.1, on the reverse strand, counting down.
CCGCGTCGCCGCCACCGTCAAAGGCGGTCGCCGGTTCTCGTTCGCAGCCCTGATGGTCGTCGGTGACGGCAAGGGCCGCGTTGGCTTCGGTCACGGCAAGGCGCGCGAAGTGCCGGAAGCCATCCGCAAGGCGACCGAAGAAGCCAAGAAGACGATGATCCGCGTTCCTCTTCGTGAGAACCGCACCTTGCACCATGACGGCAACGGCCGTTGGGGCGCCGGCAAGATCATGGTTCGCGCGGCGCCTCCCGGCACCGGCGTCATCGCCGGCGGTCCGATGCGTGCTGTTCTGGAAACCCTCGGCGTCCATGACGTCGTGGCCAAGTCCACTGGCTCTTCGAACCCCTACAACATGATCCGCGCAACGTTCGAGGCCCTCAAGGTCCAGTCGTCGCCGCGTCAGGTCGCTTCCAAGCGTGGCAAGAAGGTCGCCGACCTGATGGGCCGCCGCAACGATGGCGCCTCGGCTCCAGCCGAGACCGCCGAAACCGTGGAGGGCTGATAGATGGCCACCGTCACCGTCAAGCAGACCGGTTCGCCGATCCGCCGCAAGAACGACCAGCGCGCCACTCTGGTGGGCCTGGGTCTGAACCGCATGGGCCGTGAGTCCACGCTGGAAGACACCCCCTCGGTTCGTGGGATGATCGCCAAGGTCGCCCACCTGACCCAGATCGTCGAAAAGTAAGTGCATATCCAGCCTCTCCCCCAAGGGAGAGGCTGTCGCCCTTGCGGTGACAGGGTGAGGGCGGCTATAGGCCGCCCTTCATCGCGTTCCGGGGTCTGATCGTTTTCAGTCCTCACATCGAAAAACAGCCGAGTCCGACGCCATTCCCCTTCGGGGGCGCGCGTCGGGCGCTAGAACCCGAAAGGATCAGGCATATGAAATTGAATGAAATCCGCGACAATCAGGGCGCCCACAAGAAGCGCATGCGCGTCGGCCGTGGCCCCGGTTCGGGCAAGGGCAAGACAGCCGGCCGTGGCGTCAAGGGTCAGAAGTCACGTTCGGGCGTCGCCATCGGCGGGTTCGAAGGCGGCCAAATGCCGCTGTACATGCGTATGCCAAAGCGTGGCTTCAACAATCCGAACGCGCTGAAGCTGGCTGAAGTGAACCTGTGGCGCCTGCAAGACGCCATCGACGAAGGCAAGCTGGACGCTACGAGCGAGCTCAAGGGCGATGCCCTGGTCGCCGCCGGCGTCATCCGCCGCGTCAAGGACGGCGTCCGCGTTCTGGGCACCGGTGAGCTGAAGCAAGCCCTGAACCTGGTTGTCTGGTCGGCCTCGGCCGGCGCCATCAAGGCCATCGAGGCTGCTGGTGGTTCGGTCGTTCAACAGCGCATCGCTGCTGAAGCCAAGGCTGCCGCCGCCGTCGAGAAGCGCAATCTGGCCAAGGGCAAGGTTCCCCCTGCCAAGGCTCCGCGCGGCGACGCCAACAAGATCTCGGCCCGTACCACCCGTACGGCTGCCAAGGCCTAACGAATAAAGCTTGAGGGGCGGTCTCGCTAAGAGGCCGCCCTTCGCCTATCTGGACAGTGGCGCTGGATTCTCTGTCCCTCGGGACTTTGAGATCCACGCCGCGTTCTGATCAGTCGGGGTAACGATCTATGGCTTCGGCCGCCGAACAACTTGCCGCCAATATGAACATGGGGTCGTTTGCGAAAGCGACCGACCTGCATAAGCGGCTACTCTTCACGCTTCTGGCGCTTCTGGTTTACCGCATCGGCACCTACGTGCCGATCCCGGGGATCAATTCCGAAGCCTTCCTCCAGTTCTTCCAGAACCCGGACGGCAAGCGCGGCATCCTGGACATGTTCAACATGTTCTCGGGCGGCGCCGTGGAGCGGATGGCGGTCTTCGCCCTGAACGTCACCCCCTACATTTCGGCGTCGATCATCGTGCAGCTGATGGGCACCGTGTATCCGCCGTGGGAAAAACTGCGCAAGGAAGGCGGCGAAAGCGGCCGCAAGACCCTCAACCAGTACACCCGCTACCTGACGGTCTTCCTCGCCCTGGCCCAGTCGCTCGGTATCGCTGCAGGCCTCAACGCCCAGGCCGGTCTGATCGACCAGCCTGGCATCTTCTTCATCATCTCGACCGTGACCTGCCTGACCGGCGGCACGATGTTCCTGATGTGGCTTGGTGAGCAGGTGACTACGCGCGGCATCGGCAACGGTATTTCGTTGATCATTTTCGCCGGTATCGTGGCCGTTCTGCCCGGCACCGTGGCGCGTTTGTTCGGCCTGGCCCAGCAGGGTCAGCTGTCGGCCTTCGCCCTTCTGGCCATCGCGCTTCTGGCCGCCGCAACCGTCGTCTTCATCGTCTTCATGGAACGCGCCCAGCGCCGCCTGCTGATCCAGTATCCGAAGCGCCAGGAAGGGAACCGGATGGCCGGGGGCGAACGTTCGTTCCTGCCGTTGAAGGTCAACACCGCCGGCGTCCTCCCGCCGATCTTCGCCTCGTCCCTGCTGATGCTGCCGTCGACGGCGGCGACCATGCTGGTCACCGCCGACCTGCCGAACTGGCTGAACTGGCTGCCGATGGTCACCGCTCAGCTGACCCACGGCCAGCCGCTGTTCATGGTGCTCTACGCCGCCCTGATCATCTTCTTCTGCTTCTTCTACACCTCGATCACCTTCAACCCCGAGGACACGGCCGAGAACCTGCGTAAATACGGCGGCTTCCTGCCGGGCGTCCGTCCGGGCAAGCGCACGGCGGAATATCTGGACTACGTCCTGACCCGTCTGACGGTGATCGGCGCGGCCTATATCACCGCCGTCTGTCTGATCCCCGAAGCGATCGCCGCCTCGATGGGCCCCAGCCTGCTGTTCGGCGGCACCTCGATCCTGATCGTGGTGTCGGTGACGATGGACACGGTCGCGCAAATCCAGTCGCAGTTGCTGGCCCACCAGTACGAAGGCCTGATCAAGAAGGCCAAACTGCGGGGTCGTGGTGGACGGGGCGCACCGACTCCCGTACGCCGGTAATAAATTGAGTTTGGGCTATCGCGCTTCGCGCTACTTTAGCCCGTCGTGATGACTAGGGGGCGGCTATGAACCTGATTCTGTTCGGACCGCCGGCTGCCGGCAAAGGCACGCAGGCCAAGCGTCTGGTCGAAGAGCGCGGCATGGTCCAGCTCTCGACCGGCGACATGCTGCGCGAGGCCATCGCGTCAGGCTCTGAGCTCGGCAAGCAGTGCCAGTCGATCATGTCGAATGGGGGCCTGATCGCCGATGACATCGTCATCGCCCTGATCGAGGCCCGTCTGAAAGAAGCCGAAGACGCAGGGGGGGCCATATTCGATGGCTTCCCGCGCACCCTGGGGCAGGCAGAGGCGCTCGACGCCATGCTGGCCAAGCTGGGCAAGAAGATCGACCACGTCGTCCGCCTCAAGGTCGATGATGCAGCGCTGCTGGAGCGAATCTCGAAGCGCTATGCCGACCAGGGCCGCCCCG
>DASVTM010000298.1:0-6580 GCA_036387575.1 Brevundimonas sp. | reverse complement strand
CCCAGCTGAAGCTCGACGAGTGGGTCTATCAGCCGGGCCTGCCGACCAACGCCGTGGCGCCGACGTCACCGGACTTCGACGCCGTCGACCGCGCGGCCAAGGCCTTCTTCGCCGACCGTGGCGCGGCCTCGGCCATCCCGTGGAGCGGCTGGAGCACTCAACAGCGCCAACGCTTCCTCGGCTGGCGTCCGGCGGGCCTGCGTGACGGCGCCGACTGGCTGACCAACCAGCAATTGGCCGATCTGGAGAAGACGCTGAACCTCGCGAAAGAGGGCAACTCCGAACTGGTGTTCGGCTGGCTTCAGATCGCGGTCGCCCATCGCTATCAGCCGGCTGTGCCGACGCTGGAGCATTTCCTGACCTCGCAAGGCCGCCGGAAATTCGTCATGCCGCTGTTCACCAGCCTGTGGAACGAAGGCGATTGGGGCCGCCCGCTGGCGACGCAGATCTACGCCAAGGCTCGCCCGGGGTATCACCCGGTCACGACGGGTTCGGTGGATGCCCTGGTCGGGAAGCCGGCGGGGCAATAGGGCGCAGGCATCAGCGGAGACTCTCGACCCTGATACTCTCGTCCCTTCGATACCCCGGACTGGAGACACTCGACCCCCGTCCCGGAAATCGACGCATCAGGGCTTTGGCGGCACGTACAATGACTTCTGGAATCCGGACACACGCCGGATTCTAGCCCGGTCTTTGAAAACCCGCTCCTCGCGGCCCGCTACAGGGTCGCGAATAACCGTCTGACGGCTGCGCCCGCGCAGCTCGATCCCCACAACGCTCAGGGTCGAGTGTCTCCCTTTTCGCATTTCTGCGGACGTGGAGACACTCGACCCGAAGAAGGGCGGTTAGACCCGTTCCACGCACATGGCGACGCCCATGCCGCCGCCGATGCAGAGGGTGGCGAGGCCTTTTTTGGCGCCGGAACGCTTCATCTCGAACAGCAGCGTGGTCAGGATGCGTGCGCCGGAGGCTCCGATCGGGTGGCCGATGGCGATGGCGCCGCCGTTGACGTTGACCTTCGCAGCGTCGAGGCCGAGTTCCTTCAGAACGCACAGCGACTGGGCGGCGAAGGCTTCGTTGGATTCGACCAGATCGAGATCGGCGACGGTCCAGCCGGCCTTGTCGAGCGCCTTCTTCGAAGCCGGGATTGGACCCGTACCCATGATCGCCGGATCGACGCCCGCCGTGGCCCACGAGGCGATCCGGGCCAGAGGCTCGAGCCCACGCGCTCTGGCGTCATCAGCCGACATCAGCACCAGAGCCGCAGCGCCGTCGTTGAGACCCGAAGCGTTGGCGGCGGTGACGGTGCCGTCCTTGGTGAAGGCGGGGCGCAGCTTCTCCATCGCCTCGAGCGTGGCGCCGTGGCGGATGTATTCGTCCTGATCGACGGTGACGTCGCCCTTCTTGCCAGGGATCACCACCGGAACGATTTCGTCGGCGAACCGACCGGCCTTCTGAGCGGCCTCGGCCTTGTTCTGCGAGGCGACCGCGAACGCGTCCTGGGCTTCGCGGGTGATGTGGTTCTGCGAGGCTATGTTCTCGGCGGTCTGACCCATGTGATAGCCGTTGAAGGCGTCCCACAGTCCGTCCTTGATCATGGTGTCGGTGAACGACAGGTCGCCCATCTTCTGGCCGTTGCGCAGGTGGGCGGCGTGGGGCGCCTGGCTCATGCTTTCCTGACCACCGGCGACGATGATCTTCGCATCCCCGAGCGCGATCTGCTGGGCGCCGAGGGCGACGGCGCGCAGGCCGGAACCGCAAATCTGGTTCAGGCTCCAGGCCGGGGTCTCCTGCGGGACGCCTGCGCCCATCGAGGCCTGACGGGCCGGGCCCTGACCGGCTGCGGCCTGAAGCACGTGGCCGAGGATGACCTCGTCGACCTCTGCGCCGCTGACGCCTGCGCGCTCCAGCGCCGCCTTTATTGCGATCTCGCCCAGCTTCGACGCAGGCAGGCTCGACAGGGCGCCCATGAAGGAGCCGACAGGGGTGCGGGCGGCGGAGACGATGACGACGTCCGAGACAGCGCTGGTCATGATATTCACTCACTGCTGAAATATTGCGTGGCGTTTCTGCCGCATCCGGCCGCCTTCGTCACGGCATTTAAGCGGTATTCAGCCAATGGTCATCGTGTCTCGACGAGAATGAGGGAACGAACCGCACGGTCGCAGGCTTGATGGAGCCATGAGTATGCGTCTGAAATCCCTGTTCACACACGTCTGCACGCCGGACGAACTGGACATGATCGATCACTACCAGACGCGCACCGAGCGTCTGGCGGATCTGTGGGTCCATGTGACGGGCCTGTCACTGGCGGCCATCGGCGGCATCGTTCTGGCTGGGCTGGCCGGGGTGTACGGCGGCCTGGGGACGGTTATGGCAACCGCCGTCTATGCCATCTGCCTCATCGCCATGCTGACGACGTCGACCATCTACAACTGGACCACTCCCTGCGCGGCAAGGCCGGTGCTGAGGCGCATGGACGAGGCCGCGATCTTTCTGATGATCGCAGGCAGCTACACACCGTTCACGACCCAGAGGTTTGAGGGCATGTGGGCCATCGGCTTTACCCTCGCGGTCTGGGCTATCGCCTTCGCCGGCGTCGCGGTGAAGCTGGTAGCCCCGCGTATCTCCGACGCGTTCTGGAGCGGCGTCTATGTCCTGTTCGGCTGGCTTGCCGTGGTGGCGCTGAAGCCGATGCTGCAGACGGTCCATCCCCTGGCTCTGGGGCTGCTGGTGCTGGGCGGGCTGATCTATACTGCCGGGGTGTTCGTCTTCATAAGCCCGCGGGTGAAATACCGCCGAGCCATCTGGCATGGCTTCGTCGTCGCCGGGGCCGGAGTGCACTGGGTCGCCGTGCTGGTCGGTGTCGTCCTTGCCCCCCAGATGGGTTAGCCCCTTGGCTCCACTCAGCTATTCGCGCTTGGTGCAGCGCGAAATATTGCGCTGGCGTCCGTCTTCGCGCTGCATGATACTGAGGAAAAGAGTTTAGGGAGCTCGACAGGTGGCCGACGATAAACCCCATACGGGCAAGACCAAGGCGGGCGACGTGGTCGTCATCAAGAAATACGCGAACCGCCGTCTCTATAACACCTCCACGAGCGCCTATGTGACGCTCGAGGACCTCGCCCAGATGGTCCGCGACGGTATCGAGTTCGTCGTGTTCGACGCCAAGACCAATGACGAACTGACGCGTCAGATCCTGACCCAGATCATCTTCGAGGAAGAGAGCCGCGGCGAGGCGCTGCTGCCCGTCCAGTTCCTGCGCCAGTTGATCGGCTTTTACGGCGGCCAGATGCAGGGTGTCCTGCCGAGCTATCTGGAAATGTCGTTAGAGAGCTTCTCGCGCCAGCAGGAACAGTACCGCGCCCAGGTCGCCAAGGCCCTCACGGGCGGCGTTCCTGCAACCGGCGCGATCGGCGGCAGCTTGATGGAAGAAGCTGTCAAACAGAATATGGCGATGTTCCAGAACGCCATGAAGATGTTCCCGGCCTTCGGCGCCTATGCCGCACGGCCCGAGCCTGAAGCAGCCACGGAAACTGCGGTCCATGACGCCGCGCCCAGAACAGCCCCGACTTCGAACACCGCAAGCGATCAGCTGGCGGAGATGCGTCGTCAGATGGACGAGATGCGCGCGCAGATCGAGCGCATCGCCACCCCCCCGAGCACCAAGGGCCCTGCCGGCGAATGACCGATCGTATCACCCCGGTCAGCGCCGTCACGGGCGGTACGGCGACGCCGGGCGTGACGCGCGTGGGTGACAGGCGGGGATCGGAACGCCGCTCCGCGGAACGGCGGGCCAAGGATGAGGCCAAGAAGCAGGTCAGCACTTCCCGCGAACTCGTGCCGGTGGGCAAGGTCGTCGATAATGACCCGGCAGGCCCTGCCGCCCGCAAGACGCCGCGCACCCGGGCCGAGATGGCGGCAGCCGCCTTCGCCGCCCAGATGCTGGGTCAGGGCGGACAGCGAAATGGCATCAAGGGCGGTCCGCCGGTGATGGACAACGCCCGTTCCACCTATCTCGGGGCCCAGTATTCCGGCGAGCACGAGCGACGCCCGCCGGTCGGAACGAACACGCGCAAGGACGTCTGACGGGCGGATCAATCTGGCGCGACCTTTGCAGTGAACAAGGTATCTGTCCCGATCCAGTGGTTCCGCCATGTCCCTCGCCTTCAACTCCGCCTTCCGCATCGTCGATGTCGTGGTCGTCGCGCTGGTGTTCGCCGTCCTGCTGTAAGAGCCGCGACAACTGGTCAGCGTTTGGGGCTCACCTCTCCCGCTCGGCTGTGAGACGCCCTATCTGGTCGGTATGACCGATCTGTCTCCCCGCGAAATCGTTTCCGAACTCGACCGCTTCATCGTCGGCCAGCACGACGCCAAGCGCGCCGTCGCCGTGGCCCTGCGCAACCGCTGGCGCCGCAAGCGTGTACCCGAAGACCTGCGCGACGAGGTCACGCCCAAGAACATCCTGATGATCGGCCCGACCGGCGTCGGCAAAACCGAGATTGCCAGGCGTCTGGCGCGGCTGGCGGGTTCGCCCTTCCTAAAGGTCGAGGCGACCAAATTCACCGAGGTCGGCTACGTCGGACGCGACGTCGATCAGATCATGCGCGATCTCGTCGAGGCCGCGCTGATCATGGTGCGCGACGCCCGGCGCAGCGGCGTACGCGCCAAGGCCGAGGCAGCGGCTGAGGAACGGATACTCGACGCCCTCGTAGGCCCCGGCTCAGGTCCAGCGACGCGCGACAGCTTCCGCAAGAAACTCCGCGCCGGAGAGATGGACGACAAGGAGATCGACATCGATCTGGCCGACACCGGGTCGCCGATGTCGGGCATGGATCTGGGCGGCGCCGGCGGCGGGATCGGGATGATCAATCTGTCCGACATGCTGGGGAAGATGGGCGGGCCGCGCACCAGGTCGGTCCACACCACGGTCAAGGCGGCAGTGGCGCCGCTGATCACCGAGGAAAGCGACAAGCTGCTGGATCAGGACAGCCTGACCCGCGACGCGGTGACTTTGGCCGAGCAGGAAGGGATCGTCTTCCTTGACGAGATCGACAAGGTTGCGGGGCGGCAAGATCGGGGCGGCGCCGACGTGTCGCGCGAGGGCGTGCAGCGCGACCTGCTGCCGCTGATCGAGGGCACCACCGTCTCGACCAAATATGGACCGGTGAAGACCGACCACGTGCTGTTCATCGCCTCGGGCGCCTTTCACGTGGCCAAGCCGTCGGACCTGCTGCCCGAGTTGCAGGGGCGGCTGCCGATCCGGGTCGAGCTCAAGGCACTGACCCGTGACGACTTCGTTCGTATCCTGACCGAGCCCGAAGCCAACCTGATCCGCCAGAACCAGGCCCTGCTGGCCACCGAGGAGGTGACGGTGATCTTCACCCCCGACGCAGTCGAGGCCATGGCCGATGCGGCCGTGGCGGCCAATGGCGCGGTCGAGAACATCGGCGCGCGCCGCCTCGTCACCGTGATCGAACGGGTGCTGGAGGAGACCTCTTTCAAGGCCTCGGACCTGTCCGGCCAGACCCTGACGTTCGATGGCGATCAGGTACGCGAGAAGATCGGTGATCTGGCCAAGAACGCCGACCTGAGCCGGTATATTCTCTGACGGAGACGTAGAGATATCGTGACGTTCAGAGGCCTCGCGGTTCATCCGCGAGGCCTTTTTCTCATGAACTTTACGTCGCCGTTATGCGCGGGTCGATATTCGGAATGGCTTCGTTATGGGCCTTTGCGGTGAACTGACCGCGAAAGGACACCCCATGCCGCGCACGACACAGTCACCCCGGATCCCGGAGCCTCAGCGATGGAGCAGCTTGCGCATGGCGCTGGCGGTTCTCGGCTCGGCTTTTGGGGCAGGGCTACGCTCTGGGCCACGCTCTGGATCACAGTCGCAGGGCGGCACGCGGAGGATCGGCCGATGATGTCCGGCAGCATCTCCGGGACCGCGCCGCATCCCGTCATGCCTCGACACTATGAAGTGGTGGCGCGGGCGGGTGGATGGAGCATCGTTCTGAACGGCGCCTGCACCCGGCCCTTCCGCAGCCGTCGTGCAGCAGAGCGGATCGCCCGCACGCTGCAGAAGCAGGCCGACGCCCTCCATGGACTAGCGGGGCACGGCATGAAACGCCGGGGCGCTGGTCACTGATGGCTGTCGCGATGCATACTCCCCCGGCCGTGATTGAGATCGCTCAGGATGGTGATCGTTGGCGGCTGAACTCGAGCAACCGGCTTTTCAGTGGTGTATTCATCGACCGCCGCAGCGCCCTGCGTCACGCCATGGCCGAGGCGGAATGCCACCCCGGCCACGTGGTCGTGGTCAGGCCTGGCTGAGGTCTAACCTCTCGCCGGGATGCTCAGGCCGCGCTCGACGGCGGGACGGGCCAAGGCGCGTTCCAGCCAGGCGGGCACGTTCTTCAGTCTCGCGTAATCGACGATCTCGCCGGCGTCGTAGAAGCCGATGAGGTTGCGGACCCAGCCGATCATCGAGACGTCGGCGATGGTGAACTGGTCGCCCATGATCCAGTCGCGGCCTTCGAGACGGCCTTCGAGCACGCCGAGCAACCGTTTCGACTCG
>DASVTM010000297.1:0-5167 GCA_036387575.1 Brevundimonas sp. | reverse complement strand
CGAGGCGATCAGCACGGTCGAACCCCGCCCGACGCACCAGATCAGCCTCCGGAGCCGGGTCCCGATTCACCTGAGATTGCGGGCGCGGACCAACCACGCGCTAGACGTCGCAGCCTGATCGGCGACTAAACACGATTGTCGCAATCGAGGCGTAGGCGGGAAATATCACCCCGCAAAGGCCGCGCCATATGACCCGTTTCGATCTGTCACGCCGTGGCCTCCTGACCGCTTTCGGTGGCGGCCTCGCCCTGACCCAGACCGGCCCAGCGCTGGCTCAGGCGGCATTCGACGTGAACCCGTTCCGTCTCGGTGTGACGGCGGGCGATCCCCTGCCCGACGGCTTCGTCATCTGGACGCGCCTCGCGCCAGACCCACTGGCTTACGGCTCGGGCATGCCGAACGCGCCGATGGCGGTCAAATGGGAGGTTGCGGCGGATCGCGGCTTCAACACCGTGGTGCGCTCGGGCGAGGCGATCGCCCGTCCCGAACTGGGCCATTCGGTCCACGTAGAGGTCGAAGGGCTGGAGCCCGCCCGCGCCTATTTCTACCGCTTTCAGGTCGGGACCGAGCGCAGCGGCGTGGGCCGAGCCAAGACCGCACCGGTGATCGGCGCTGCTCTGGCCCAAGCCAAATTCGGCGTAGTCGGGTGCCAGGCCTATGAGAGCGGCTACTACACCGCCCACCGCAAGATCGCGGCCGAGGACCTCGATTTCATCTTCTGCTACGGCGACTACATCTACGAGGGCCGAGGAAATCCTGTCTATCAAAGTGGTCAGGGGCCGCAGGAAAACGCCCGCGTTCACCTTGGCGGCGAGATCTACAGTCTCGACGACTACCGCCGGCGCTACGCGCAATATACGATGGATGTGGACCTGCAGGCGTCGCGCGCGTCGGCGGCATGGTTCGCGGTCTACGATGACCACGAGGTCGACAACAACTGGGTCGGCGATATCGATCAGGACGGCACACCGCCGGAGGTCTTCCTTGTGCGCCGCGCCGCGGCGATGCAGGCCTTCTACGAGTTCATGCCGATGCGGAAGTCGGCCTTCCCGCGGGGGTCGGCAATGCAGCTGTATCGCCATGCCCAGTATGGCGACCTGATGGATCTGAGCTTCCTGGACACGCGCCAGTTCCGCTCCAACCAGCCTTGTGATGATAAGTTCGGGGCGAGCTGCGCCGCCATCGACGCCTCGGAAGCCCAGGTCCTGGGACAGGCCCAGGAGGCCTGGCTGTTCAACAACCTCGACCGCTCCAAGGCGACCTGGAAGGTGTTGGCGCAGCAGGTGATGATGATGGATCTCGACCGGGTCGCGGGCGACGGTTGGGGTGTCAACTCCGACAGCTGGGCGGGCTATTCGACCCCGCGCCGCCGGCTGCTGAAGCATATGCAAGACCGGCGCGTGACCAATGCCGTGGTCCTGACCGGAGACGAACACCAGAGTTTCGCCGGCGACCTGTTCCTCGACGGCCGATCTCCCGAAGGCGCGCCCATCGCGAGTGAGTTCGTGGGCACCTCGATCAGCTCGGGCGGCGACGGTCTGGACCAGCGCGCCGACTGGGCCGCCTTCATGGCCACCAATGCCCAGCTGAAGTTCCTCAACAGCCAGCGCGGCTATATGATCTGCGACGTCAACAAGGAACGCTGGCAGTCCGAGTTCAAGGTTCTGGACCAGATCCACGACCGCAGCGGCGTCCTGACCACGCGGGCAAAATACGCCATCGAGGCGGGCAAGTCGGGCGTCGTCGAAGCCTGAGGACTCAGACGACCGGAATCGCCTGGCTCAGGCGACCCCCAACTCGGATGGGTTCGACCCGGATGGCCAAACCGGTGCGGTCGTCGGTCTCGACGAAGACGCCACAGATCGTAGCCGGACCATGGGCGGGTGCGTAGCGGCCCTGTGAGATACGAGTGGTGAAGCGCCGGAGCGGCTCTTCCTTCTCATTGCCGATGACGCTGTCATAGTCGCAGCAGCCGCCAGCGTCGGTCTGGTAGGCAGTGCCGCCGGGCAGGATCTGGCAATCCGCAGTTGGGACGTGGGTGTGCGTCCCGACGACAAGCGAGGCGCGACCATCGCAGAAATGGCCCATGGCCATCTTCTCGGAGGTGGCCTCGGCATGCATGTCGACAATGACGGCGTCGGCCACCATGCCCAGCGGAGCCGCATTGAGCTCGCGGTCCACGGCGCCGAATGGATCGTCCATCGGGTCCATGTGGATGCGGCCCAGCACGTTCATGACCAGCACCGTCTTGCCCGAATGGGTCTCGAACAGGTTTGCGCCGGCGCCGGGCGCATCCATGAGCCGGGGATAGTTGGCCGGTCGGATCAAGCGCGGCTCACGCACGATATAGGTCAGGGCCTCACGCTGGTCCCAGGAGTGGTTGCCAAGCGTCAGGCAATCGGCGCCGGCCATGAACAACTCCCGCGCCGTGTTCTCGGTGATGCCGAAACCACCCGCCGCGTTCTCTGCATTAATGACCACGAAGTCGAGCTTCAGGTCTCGCTTGAGGCCGGGCAGATGATCGCTGATGCCGTCGCGACCGGACTTGCCGATCACGTCGCCGAAGAAGGCTAGACGCATGAGTTATGGGACCTTTCGCGCCCGGGTATAGCCGACCTCGGTCAGAACGCCATGCAGACGTTGATCGTGTGCCTGCATCGGAATGCTGTCCAGACGCTGGCCCTCGTAGGCGAAGCCGATGCGAACGGTGTCGGGCATGACGGCGAAGGTGCGGTCGTAGAAGCCGCCGCCCTGCCCCAGTCGCGCGCCCAAATCGTCGAAGGCCAGCAGTGGTGTCAGGATCAGGTCAGGGATCACAGTCGCTGCCAACGGAAAGGGTGCGGGGCAACCGGCAACGTCGATCTCCAGCGGATCGCCCGGAGACCAAAGCCGAAAGATCATCGCAGCATCGCGCTCCAGCACGACCGGCAGGCAGAGCGTCCGGCCCGAGGCGATCAGGGCCCGGGCGATCGCGTCGGTGTCCAGCTCGGACCCGATCGCGCGATAGAGTGCGACGAGCTCGCCCGGCGGCAGATGCTGAATATGCTCGGCAGCACGTTCAGCGGCGAGCGGATCGGCATCAGCGAGACGTTTGCGAAGAGCGCGCATCGAAGCGCGAAGGGCGGGCTTGTCCAGGATCATGGGTAACGCCGCTGAACGGCCCGTCGCCGCCCGCGAGCGGTAGCGCAGGGGCCTGCTGCGCTCAAGCAGAGAGCCGCCGCGCGGCGAACGATAGCGCTAAAAAAGAGAGGAGGTTGGCGGCGCCGGAATAACCGTGAAGGACGGTTTAATCCTCTCGAGCCTGGGTAGCCAGGTGGGCGCCATATACCCGGGTCCACGGACCCAGACAGGGACAGCTCCCTTCGAGTGAATTAAGGCCGCGAGGATGTGTTGCCTTCGACGTGAGACCCAGCAGGACCCGCCGTTGATGAAGATAGGCCCTACCTCGCCGCACTACAAGCGCGGCAGGCGCAGGATTTAGATCGTCTGGACGAGCTTCTCGAGACGGGCGGCGACGGCGTTAAGGGCTTCCGCCACACCGTCGGAGGCGACGCCCAGCGCGATGGGAGCCGCGACCGGTGTTCCCGACTGCAACGCCAGACGAGCTTCGTGCAATTCGTCAGCCAGCAGAAGCGCCGCCATCAGGAAAAGGCGTATGTCCCCGACATGGCCGACGTCGCCAGCCACCGAACGAACGTGGCTATCGAACTGTTTGGCGAGGATGCGGACGCGCTCTTCCTGACCATCGGCGCAACCGACGGCATAGGGGCGCCCGTTGATATCGACCGTGACCGTCGCCATCAGTCGTCAGCTTCCTGTTCGGTGGACAGCAGCCCACGCAGTTGATCGGCTGCGCGAGCGAGTGCGGCGGAGGCTTCTCGACCGGCCGCTTCGAGCTCTGCGATCCGCGCCTGATCGGCAGGGACGGAAGCGAAAAGATCGTCGTCAGTGATCGATGGCGCCGAGGCGGGTCTCGCCTTCAGGTCCAGAACCTTACGTTCAAGTGCGGCCAGAGCCCGGTCTACCCGGTCCCTCGCGGCGGTCGTGGCGTCGGCCATCAATCGCATCCTCCAGTTTTCTTATAGAACCCCTCGACGCCTCGCGGTAAAGCGGCGCACCGAATTTTAGCGCCCATCGACGAAAGGTCTTCCATGACCGACGCCAAGACCGATTCCGTGAAGCCGACCCAAAAGCAGATGGCCAACGCCATCCGCGTGCTTGCGATGGATGGGGTGGAAAAGGCGAAGAGCGGCCACCCGGGTATGCCGATGGGCATGGCCGATGTAGCGACGGTGCTGTTTTCGAAATTCCTCAAGTTCGACGCCTCGCGTCCGGACTGGGCGGATCGTGACCGGTTCATCCTGTCGGCAGGTCACGGCTCGATGCTGATCTACGCCCTGCTGCACCTGACAGGCTATGAGGCTGCCACCAAGGAACAGCTTTCGAACTTCCGTCAGTGGGGCTCTAAAACCGCCGGCCACCCCGAGTGGGGTCATATGCCGGGCGTTGAGATGACGACCGGTCCGCTGGGGCAGGGCCTCGCCACCTCGATCGGCTTCGCCATGGCCGAGCGCCATCTGGCGGCGAAATACGGTTCCGACCTCGTCGATCACCGCACCTGGGTCGTCGCCGGCGACGGTTGCCTTATGGAAGGCGTGTCGCAGGAAGCCATCGCGCTGGCCGGCCGCTATCAGCTGAACAAGCTGACCGTGCTGTGGGACGACAACGAAATCACCATCGACGGCAAGGTCAGCCTGTCGGATGCCGTCGATCAGAAGGCTCGCTTCAAGGCCTCCGGCTGGGCCGTGAAGGCCGTCGACGGGCATGACGTCGACGCGATCAAGTCCGCGCTGAAATGGGCGACCCGTCAGGACAAGCCGACGCTGATCGCCTGCAAGACGAAGATCGGTCGCGGCGCGGCGACCATGGAAGGCAGCCACAAGACGCATGGCGCGGCGCTCGGCGCGGCCGAGATCGCGGCGACGCGTCTGGGCCTGGCCTGGAATCACGAGCCATTCGTGATCCCGGAGAACATCGACAAGACCTGGAAGAAGGTCGGCAAACAGGGCTCCAAGGCCCGCAAGGCCTGGGAAGCACGTCTGGCCGCCTCGTCGCAGGCCGCCGATTTCACCCGCGCGATGGCCGGAGATCTGCCTGAACGCGCCTT
>DASVTM010000296.1:0-2172 GCA_036387575.1 Brevundimonas sp. | reverse complement strand
GTTCAGCACGTTTCTGCGCCGGGACTTTCGACCGCGTCGAGCGAGTCGCCGGCACGGTCCCGCGCCGCCGGCCTCGTGTCGCAGATGACGCGCGAGGAAAAATTGAAACTCGTCCACGGCTATTTCCCGCCCTGGGCCGATCGCACCCCGGGCGCGCCGGTCGCCGATATGATCCCGTCGGCTGGCTTCGTGCCCGGCATTCCGCGCCTCGGCATTCCCGCCCTGCGTGAAAGCGACGCCAGCCTGGGCGTGGCCAACCAGGTCGAGCAGCGCAAGGGCGACGTAGCGACGGCCCTGCCATCCAGTTTGGCCACCGCCGCCAGCTTCGATCCCGACATCGCGCACGCGGGCGGCGTCATGATCGGCTCGGAAGCCCGATCCAAGACATTCAACGTGTTGCTGGCCGGCGGGGTCAACCTGACTCGTGACCCCTGGAGCGGCCGCAACTTCGAATATCTGGGCGAGGATCCACTCCTGGCGGGGACCTTGGCCGGGGCGCACATCCAGGGTGTCCAGTCGAACGGTATCGTCTCCACGATCAAGCATTTTGCGTTCAACAGCCAGGAAACCGGCCGGATGATCATGGACGCTCGCCTCGACGAGGCGGCGTTGCGCGAAAGCGACCTGCTGGCCTTCCAGATTGCTATCGAGCGCGGTCGGCCGGGATCCGTTATGTGCGCCTACAACCGCATCAACGGCGATTACGCCTGCGAGAACGACTTCCTGCTCAATCAAGTGCTCAAGCGCGACTGGAATTATCCGGGTTGGGTCATGTCCGACTGGGGCGCGGTCCATTCGACCGAGAAGGCTGCTGTGAACGGGCTGGACCAGGAGTCGGGTCAGGAGTTGGACAGCCGGATATTCTTCGGCGCGCCCCTGGCCGAAGCTGTGGCCGCCGGGCGGGTGTCGGAGGCGCGTCTCGACGATATGGTCACGCGCATTCTGGTCGGTATGATCGACACCGGCGCCATAGACCAGTCGGTGCCGACGACTGCACAGACGCCGGACTACGCGGCCCATGCCGAGGTCGCCCAACGAGCCGCCGAGGCCGGGATCGTCCTGCTCAAGAACGAAAACGGCGTGCTGCCTCTGGTCGCGACGGCGAAACGTATCGTCCTCATCGGCGGCCACGCAGACGTCGGCGTGCTGTCCGGCGGGGGTTCGTCCCAGGTTCGGTCAGTCGGCGGCGCGCCGGTGGAGATTCCACTGACCTCGGGCGCGGCCTCGTCCTTCGCCCGGGTGACCTGGCATGCCTCCTCGCCACTGAACGCCATCAAGGGCGTCGCGCCGGATGCCGAGGTCGTCTTCGTGACCGGAGACGATCACGCCGCCGCCGCCCGGGCCGCGCGTGGGGCTGACATCGTCGTGGTCTTCGCCACGCAATGGACGACCGAGGCCCAGGACGTCGAAAGCCTGTCCCTGCCGGACAATCAGGATGCCCTGATCGCTGCCGTCGCCGCCGCCAATCCACACACAGCCGTGGTGCTGGAGACCGGCGGACCGGTGCTGATGCCCTGGATCGACGTCGTCCCGGCCGTGGTTCAGGCCTGGTATCCGGGCCAGGCCGGCGGCGAGGCCATCGCCCGCATCCTGTTCGGCCAAGTCAACCCGTCCGGCCGCCTGCCGATCACCTTCCCCCGCAGCGCTGACCAGCCGCCACGTCCGGCCGTGCCGGGCCTGGAAGCGGTGAAGGCCCATGACGAGGCGTCCAACGCCGGCTCCGGCGCCGCAGCGGCCTTCGCACCCTTCCCGGTAGAGTACCCGGAGGGCTCGGACGTCGGTTACCGCTGGTACGAGCGCGAAGAGCGCGCGCCCCTGTTCCCGTTCGGGCACGGCCTCAGCTACACCCGGTTTCAGTACGGCGCTCTCCGCATCGAGGGTGGCGCGAGCTTGACGGTCAGCTTCGACGTTACAAACGCCGGCGACCGCGAGGGAACGGACACGCCCCAGCTCTATGTGGCTTCCGAAGCTCCCGGCAACGCGCGCCGCCTGGCCGGCTGGGCGCGGTTGACGCTGAAGCCGGGCGAAACCCGTCGCGTCACGATCACCGCGGAACCCCGGATACTGGCCGAATACGATACGGCCGCGCCCGGCTGGAAGATCGCGGCGGGAGCCTATCGCGTGCGCATCGGACACGACGCGCTCGACGACGAACTCGGCGGGGAGGCGACA
>DASVTM010000295.1:0-15197 GCA_036387575.1 Brevundimonas sp. | reverse complement strand
TTCGTCGCCGACACCGAACTGGCGCCTCAACTGGCCGAGATTGGCGTCATCCTGCTGATGTTCGGCGTCGGCCTGCACTTCTCTCCGGCCGACCTGATGAAGGTGCGCAAGGTCGCCATTCCCGGGGCCCTGTTCCAGATCGCAGCCGCGACGGGGCTCGGCTGGGCTCTGGGACGATTGCTCGGCATGGACAATCTCGAAGCCGCGCTGATGGGCTTCGCCCTGTCGGTCGCCTCGACCGTGGTGTTGCTGCGCGCGCTGGAGGAACGGCGTCAGGTTAAGGGCGACATCGGCGGCATCGCCGTCGGCTGGCTGATCGTCGAGGATCTGGTGATCGTCATCGCCCTGGTCATGCTGCCCCTGCTGATCGTTCAGCCGGGTCAGGAACTAAGCGGCGCAGAACTGGCCGGCTCGATCGGCTGGACCCTCGCCAAGGTCGCGGTCTTCGTCGGCGCCATGCTGTTCATCGGCCCCCGGGTCCTGCCCTGGGTGCTGGTCCGCATAGCGCACACCAAGTCGCGCGAGCTGTTCACCCTGGGCGTTCTGGCTATTGCGCTGGGCATCGCCTGGATCGCCTATTTCATGTTCCACTCGTTCGCGCTGGGGGCGTTCCTCGCCGGGCTGGTGCTGAACTCATCGCCGCTCGGTCACAATGCGGCAGAGCGGTCCCTGCCCCTGCGCGACGCGTTCGCGGTGCTGTTCTTCGTCTCGGTCGGCATGCTGTTCGACCCGATGATCCTGGTGAATCGGCCGCTGACGGTCCTCGGCGTGCTCGGCATCGTCATCGTCGGCAAGGCGCTCGCCGCGCTCGTCATCACCTTCGCGTTTAAACTGGACAAGGCCACCAGCCTGACGATCGCTGCCAGTCTGGCCCAGATCGGTGAGTTCAGCTTCATCCTCGCCGCGCTCGGCGTCACGCTCGGCGCGCTCAGTCAGGAGACGCACGACCTGATCCTCGCCGCCGCCCTGATGTCGATCTCGCTCAACCCGTTCGTGTTCAAGCTGACGGACCGCCTTGGCGGACGCCCCAAGGCCGGCACCCCCGCCGCCAAGGCTCTCGAAGTCGAAAAAGCCGCCGAAGCCAGGAAGCCGAACCCGGCGACGGCCTGATTAAAAAAGGGCTGCCGGATCGCTCCGGCAGCCCTTCGGTCTCATTGTTATATTTGAGTCAGAGCACCCCGATCATGCTCGCGACCAGCGGGTGACGGACTATGTCTTGCTCGGCCAGACGCACCACGGAAATCCCCGGAACGGCTTCCAGACGCTGCGCGATGTCCGAGAGACCCGACAGCGACGGCAGCAGGTCGGTCTGTCCCGGGTCGCCGGTGACCACCATCGTCGAATGCCAGCCCAGCCGCGTCAGCAGCATCTTGAGCTGCACGTAGGTGCAGTTCTGGGCCTCGTCGATGACGATGAAGGCGTTGTTCAGCGTACGACCGCGCATATAGCCGACGGGGGCGATCTCGATCAGGCCTTCGGCCATCATGGCCCCAACCCGCTTCATCGTCAGCCGGTCCGACAAGGCGTCGTAGAGCGGCCGCAGATACGGAGCCAGCTTGTCCTCCATGGCGCCGGGCAGGAAGCCAATCGACTCCCCGGCCTCGACGGCGGGACGGCTGAGCACGATGCGGCCGACCTTGCCGGCTTCCAGCGCTTCGACCGCCTTGGCCACGGCCAGATAGGTCTTGCCGGTCCCTGCCGGGCCGAGCGCCACGCACAGGTTGGATGCGTCGATAGCGTTCAGCAGTTCGGCCTGACCGTCGGATCGAGGCTTCAGCGTCTTCAGATAGCCCTGCTCGCGGTCGTCGTTCGATGGATGCGGCGCCCAGGCGCCCCCCTTTGCAGCCGCCGTCGTGTGAGGTGTCGGCAACCGGCGGACTTTCGAGTCCTCCGAGAACTGGCGGGTATCGAACACGCCTTCACGATTAGGGCGCTTCATGGCTGCACGCTTGGTCATGGTTGCCTCATTCCTTGGGGAGACGCCGACCGGGGGCTCCGATCGACGCGGGGCATGAAAAAAGGCGATGCCGCAAAAGCATCGCCTCGAACGAAGATAGAAAGCAGGGAAGCGGCGATACGCCGTCCAGGGTCGGATGAGAGGCCAATCTCCGGCGAGCCAACCTCGTGAGGCATGGGTCGCCGCCGAACTGAACGCGTCACTCACGTCCTCCTGGGCTATGACCGGACCGGGCTTGATCCGGTTGCGGATCCGGGGTCGAAGGTCGACCTCGAATCGCATCAACACTCTGATGCTAACGTGGTTTACGAGAGCTTAAAGCGCTCATTTCCTTTAGATGTGACGGTGTTGTGATGACTGTGTATGCACTCGGAGACAAGAAACCGCAGCTTCCGCCCGAGGGGGAATACTGGATAGCGCCCAATGCTGTGGTTGCAGGGGACGTGATTCTCAAAGCCGGCGCCAGCATCTGGTTCGGTTGTGTGCTGCGTGGCGACACGGATACCCTGACAGTGGGTGAAAACAGCAACATTCAGGACCTCAGCGTGCTTCACGCCGATGCGGGTTCGCCCCTGACGATCGGGCGGAATGTCACCGTGGGGCACAAGGTCATGCTGCATGGCTGCACCATCGGCGACAACAGCCTGATCGGCATCGGCGCCGTGATCCTGAACGGCGCGGTAATCGGGAAGAACTGCCTGATCGGCGCCAACGCCCTGATCACCGAGAACAAGATCATTCCTGACGGCTCGATGGTCGTGGGCCAACCCGGCAAGGTCGTGAAGGAACTCAGCGAGGGCCAGATCGCCGCGCTGGAGATGTCGGCGCAGCACTATGTCCAGAACTGGAAGCGGTTCGCGGCGGAGCTCCGGCCGATCTAACCGGCTTACTGCGTTCGGGCAGCCAACGGATAGGCAATGATCAGGACCAACGGCTCCGTCCCGGTCTGGCGAATGCCGACATCCGCGCCTTCATACAGATAGGCGGCAGTCTCGGAGCCGATCGTCTCAGTGCGTCCGTCCGAGGCGACCTCGCCCTGCCCGCTGACGACATAATAGACCTCGTCGTGCGTCAGGACGTGCAGGCCGATAGACGCGCCGGGATGCAGGATACGCTTGCGAAACTCGAAGTTCCGACCGGGCGCGGCGTCTGACAGGCGGAAGGCGGTGCTGCGCCCGACCCCGGCATGGGGCGGCGGCGACTGCTCGACCTGAACATCCGCCTCACGCACCACCACCATCGGTCGCGGAGCGGCAGGAGCCGTCGGTGGCGTCTGGATCTGACCGCTGCTGATCAGGGCGGCGGCGAACATTCCGGCGAGTGTCATGGCCAAGTCTCCAGAGGTGGGAGGCAAAGCCTAGCCCGGATGGCGCCGTCGGACACTGCGACCGGAAGTCTCTCCCATTCGTGGGCGATCTCGCCTGGCAACGCTGATCTGCCCTCTCGTGGTCTGAGCCACGAAAGCACGATGTATGGACGTGTTGTCGATGCCGCCCTGCCGTGGTGAATGGCGGCATGCGTATTTCGGTCTCGTCGGTCGCTCTTCTGTGTCTCGCTCTGGCCGGCTGTTCGGCGGCGGGTCAGGTCCAGCGCGGCTTTGGCGATGCGGTCACCTCGCCTCTGGTCGATCTGAATGTGCGCCGCGACCAGATCCCGACGGTCCTGCTCCAGGCCCAGGCCAATCCCTACGACCAGCGCAACCTGAACCAGTGCTCCACCGTCAGCGCAGAGATCGCCCGGCTTAACGAGGCGCTCGGCCCCGACCGCGACGAGCCGGCGGCCCCCAACGCCGCCACGCTGAACGAACGCGCGCAAGACGCCTTGGCCAAGGCCGCCCTCGACGCCATCAAGAACGCCGCCACCGACTTCATCCCTTACCGCAACTGGATCCGTGCCCTGACTGGAGCACAGGCCCGCTCGAAAACGGTTCAGGATTCAATCGAAGCTGGCCGCCTGCGTCGCGCCTTCCTGAAGGGTCTGGGGATGCGGTCCAACTGTTCGCCCCCGGCCTCGCCCGCCTGGTTCCGGCCCTCGGGGCGCTCGCAGCGTTGACAGCCAGCTCCGTTGCGGCGAACGTGATGCTGCATCCTGGAGTTGAACCATGTCTCCCGCCAAGCCATCCCGTTTCCAGTAGATCGGGATCATCCTGCTCGTGGCTTTCGCGATGCGAGCTCTCTTGGTAGACGCGATCGGGGGCTTCATAGACGGCATGATCCTCGGGTTCACCGACGGGATTTAACGACCGCTGGCGGGGCGGCGCTTGTCACTGCGGTCGCCTCTGATCTGGACGGTTCCGTCCTTGGCGAAGGCCTCGAACGACGACTTGTCGATATTCTTGAACTCGCCGGTCCTGTCCCAGTCCCAGTCGAAGGAAATGCGCTCGCCCTTGTGTGCGAATTTGCCGGACCAGTGGGCGAAGAACGAGTACTTGTCGCCACCGATGATGATGACGTGCCGGTGGAGCGCGGTCTCGTTCCCGTCTGGGCGAGGCTCTTCCTCCAGATAGACGCTGTAAGCGTGGAAGCCTGACTTCTCGATCCTCATGGAATGGCTCCTGCGACTAGTTCGACGTGTGCCGGGCGTGGAAATCGCGGCGGAACTGTTCGAAGCGGCCGTGCTGGATCGCATCACGCATCGCGGCGGTCAGGGCCTGGAAGAAGGCGATGTTGTGCCAGCTCAGCAGCACCTTGCCGAGGATCTCATCGGCCCGGATCAGGTGGTGCAGATAGGCCTTGGAATAGGTGGATGACGGCCCGTCGATGGTCGGGTCGAGCGGATCCTGATCCTCGGCGAACCGCGCGTTCTTGAGGTTCATCGGCCCATCCCAGGTCCAGGCCTGACCGTGACGCCCGGCGCGGGTGGGCAGGACGCAGTCGAACATGTCGACGCCGCGATACACCGCCTCGACCAGATCGATCGGCTTGCCGACGCCCATCAGATAACGCGGCCGGTCGGCAGGCAGCATGTCCGGCGCATAGTCGAGCACCTCGCACATCGCCTGATGCCCCTCGCCCACGGCCAGACCGCCGATGGCGTAGCCGTCAAAGCCGATCTGGCGCAGCTGGTCGGATGACTGGCGGCGCAGATCCTCGAAGGTCGAGCCCTGCTGGATGCCGAAAAGGCCTTGGGTCTCCCTCGTCCCGAACGCCGCCTTCGAGCGCGCGCCCCAACGCACCGACAGCTCCATCGCCTTGCGCGCTGCATCCTTCTCGGCGGGGTAGGCGACGCACTGGTCGAGCTGCATCGAGATATCGGCGCCGATGCGGTCGGCCTGAATCTCGATCGAACGCTCAGGCGACAGGACGTGTTTCGAGCCGTCAATGTGGCTGGAGAAGGTCACCGCCTCCTCCTTCACCTTGGAGATGCCTGCCAGCGACATGACCTGAAAGCCGCCCGAGTCGGTCAGGATGGGTTTTTCCCAGCCCATGAATTTGTGCAGCCCGCCCAGCCGCTCCATCCGCTCCGGACCGGGGCGCAGCATCAGGTGGTAGGTGTTGCCGAGGATGATGTCGGCGCCCGTCGCCTTGACCTGATCGACCGTCATCGCCTTGACCGTGGCGACGGTGCCGACCGGCATGAAGGCGGGGGTGCGGATGTCGCCGCGCGAGGTTTTCAACACCCCGGTGCGGGCGCGGCCTTCGGTGGCGGAAATGTCGAACGGAAAGGGCAAGGCGGGATCCGGCGCGTCTTCAATGATCGCGCGTCATACAGGATCGCGTGGGGCGAAACTGTGAAAAAGCGACCCCGACCGACCTAGGCCCCTCAGCCGGTCAGGCGATGATATCGGGCAGGATGCGGCTTTCGATCTTCACGATCTCGTCGCGCAGTTGCAGCTTCTTGCGCTTCAGCCGGGCGATACGGAGCTGGTCGGGGATCGGCATATGACCCAGCGCCTCGATCGCGGCGTCGAGGTCGGAATGCTCCTGCCGCATCAGCTTGACCTCGGCGTGCAGAGCCTGCTCGTCGTCGGTCAGGAAGGGTTCGTCGTCGTTCATGAATCAGCCCCGACTCCCCGCACAGGGAAGCGTCGCCTTCTTAGCCGACCGAGGCTCAGGCCGGAAGGCGTTCAGCGAGTTCCAGCAACGCAGGACGCGGGACCACGCGGGCCCAGACGCGGGCAACCTCGGCCAGCCCCTCGATGGCGCGACGCGGAGCACCCGACGGTACCGGGGCCAAGGCTTCCAGCCCGTCCAGCAGCTTGCGCTCGGCCAGCAGCTCGACCGCCTTGATCTGATCGCGCACGGCCTCGCGCGCGCCATCGTCCAGATCGGGGATGGGTGATTTCAGAGCCCGGCGGATGGTCCTCAGAGGTGTAACGGCGGTGTCGGCCCACGCTCGAGCGGTGTCGCAGGCGGCTTCGATCTCGTCCTCGTCAGGTCGCCGACCGGTCGTCGCGCTCCACGCCGCCCACAGCAGGAGCGGCACGTTCTGGCCCGTCCCGTCCTGCAGGTTCAGGCAGGCATCGGCCACGCCCGGTCTGGCGTAGGCCGCCAGCGCCCAATCCCACAGCCGCTCGCTCATTCTTCGACCGCCGGGCCCTTCAGCCCATCCCAGCGCTTCACAGGCGACCAGTCGAGGCCGAACAGGTCCAGCACCCGACCGACCGATTGATCGACCATCTCGGCGATCGACGCCGGTTTGGAATAGAAGGCCGGCAGCGGCGGGGCGATGATCGCCCCCATCTCGGCCAGCGACGTCATGGTCCGCAGATGGCCCAGATGCAGCGGTGTCTCGCGCACCATCAACACCAGCGGCCGCCGTTCCTTCAGCACCACGTCGGCGGCGCGGGTCAGCAGCGACGACGTCACTCCCGTTGCGATCTCGCTCATGGTCCGCACCGAACAGGGCGCGACGATCATGCCCAGCGTCTTGAACGACCCCGAGGCAATCGAAGCCCCCACGTCATTCAGGCGGTGCGTCACATCGGCGCGTTCGGTCAGATCATCGGGCGTCAGATCGGTCTCCTGCGACAGGGTCAGCAGGGCCGCCCGCGTCACCACCAGATGGCTCTCGACATCCAGTTCACGCAGCGCGTCGAGCAGGCGAACACCATAAATAACACCCGAGGCGCCGGAGATTCCCACCACCAGCCGAGGACGGGCCCCAGTTGGAGAGTGAGGGCGCTCAGAGGTCGCAGGGTTCCGTACGGCTCCGTTCACATCATGGTCCATATTGGGGGTCACGCTCTCCGGGTTCGGAGCGGTTTAACCGTCTGTTGACGTCACTCAACCGTGATTTCACAGGCCGCCGATCCGGGCGCTCACTGTGTGGTCCCTTAGACATGGAGGCGCAAGCCATGACCATCGAAGCTCGTATCCGCGAACTGGGAAATCGTCACCGCCAGCTGGATGAATCCATCCAGCGGGAGGTTGGCCGACCGGCCACGGATCCGCTGCAGGTCAGGGAGCTCAAGCGAAGGAAGCTCCGGCTGAAGGAAGAGATTACCAGTCTTGAGGCCCGGGCGGGATAGCTCGGGCCGACCCAGAATAGAAAGCGAATTGGAAAGGCCCCGGGAGCGATCCCGGGGCCTTTTTTTAGTCGCCCTGTCCCGTTGGGAGAGGGAGAGGGAGTGGCTCTTAGTTCTTGTTGCCAAACACCGAGGCTGCGGTCGGTTCCGCAGTGCGGCGCTCGACGGCGTCGGGAACGAACTGCTCCTCGACTGGCTCGGCCTCGACGGGCTGCAGCACGCCGCCGCCCTTCTTGAGATCGTCCTTGTTCTTCTTGGCCGCAGCCTTCGAGATCAGATCGTCGAGCACCAGTTGGCCCACCAGACCGAGGGTCACCGGATCGACCGGCTTGATGTTGGGGCTGTTCCAGTGGGTGCGGTTACGCACGCTTTCGATGGTCGACTTGGTGGTGCCCAACAGCTTGGCGATCTGGGCGTCGGTCACTTCGGGGTGGTTGCGCACGAACCACGAGATGGCGTCCGGACGGTCCTGACGGCGCGAGACCGGCGTGTATTTCGGGGCTGGCTTGTGCGCCTTGATCAGTTCGGCATGACGGCTGACGATGGCCTTCATGCGGTATTCGGCGTTGTCCTGGGCCTTGTCGAGCTCTTCGCGCGTCAGCTGACCGCCGGTGATCGGATCGACGCCACGGATGTCGCGCGCCACGTCGCCGTCGGCAATGCCGCGCACTTCAAGGGGGTGCAGACCGCAGAAATCGGCAATCTGCTCGAAGGTCAGGGAGGTATTGTCCACCATCCAGACCGCAGTGGCCTTGGGCATGAGGATGTCGGTCATGGGCGTAATTCCCGGAAGGTTTCGACCCGGTTTGACGGGTTCTGGATACAACGGCGCCCGACCTTTCGGCCGGGCGCGATGGTCGGGATATAGGCTGTTTCGTCACAAAAGAAAACGCTGAGTGACAGGAACTGTCACTGGCGTACAGCTACGGTTCAGCTTCAGTAATCGAGAGTGGCGATAACGCGGCCGAGCCGCACTACCGTTCTGGAGGGAACACCATGTCGATCAAGACCCAAATCACCGTCGCGGCAACGACCTTGGCGGCGCTTGCCCTGCTCGCGCCCATGTCGGCCAGCGCCCAGCGGAACGGCGGCGGAAACGGCGGCGTCCCGGGGGGGAGCTACGCCCAGAGCTGCTCCAATGCTTCGGTCCAGGGAGGCCGGCTTTACGCGGAATGTCGCGGCATCGGCCGCAACTCCCGGCCAACTTCAAGCTCGATCGAGTTCGGTCGCTGCACAGGCGATATTGCGAACAGCGAGGGGATGCTGGTCTGCAACGGCGCGCAGGGCCGCCCGGAAAGCGGTAACGGCGGCGGAGGCAACAACGGAGGCGGGAACAATGGCGGCAACGGCGGGCGGCCCGCCGGCAGCTACGCCCAAACCTGCTCGAACGTTCGCGTCGAAGGCGGCCGCCTCTACGCCGAGTGCCGGGACATGAGCCGACAGACCCGGGCGTCCTCGATCGAGTACGGTCGCTGCACCGGCGGGATCAACAACATCGATGGCCTGCTGACCTGCGACGGCACGCGTGGGCGGTTTGAAGGCCGGGGAGGCAACAACGGCGGAGGCTGGGGCGGCGGAAACGGAAACGGCGGCGGCAACAACGGCGGCGGTTGGGGCGGCAACAACGGCGGCCGCAACTCGATCACTGTCTATGAGGACTCGAACTACCGGGGCGGGTCGACGACCTTCAACCGCGAGATGCCCAACCTCGGCCGGCGCGAGCTGAACGACAACATCTCTTCGATGGAGATGAACGGTTCCTGGGAAGCCTGTTCAGACGCGTATTTCCGGGGCAACTGCCAGACCTTCACCGGCAGCGTCCGTAACCTGAACTCCACCGTCCTCAACGACCGCATCTCGTCGCTGCGTCCGGTCCGCGGCTGGTAAGCCTCAAACCGTCAGGACGACCTTGCCGATATGTTGGCCCGCCTCCAGCCGGAGGTGGGCCTCAGCGGCCTGCTCCAGCGGGAAGGTCGCGTCGATCGGCGGCTTGATCTGACCCGAAGCCACCCACGGCCAGACCGTCGCCTCGACCGCCGCCGCCAACCTGGCTTTTTCGTCGGCTGGCCGGGCTCGAAGCGTCGATCCGGTCAGGACGATGCGCTTCATCATCAATTCCGCCAGATTGATCTCGACCTTCGCCCCGGACAGCGACGCGATCACGACCCAGCGCCCGAAAGGCTTCAGCGCCTTCAGGTTCAGCGCGGCATAATCCGCGCCGACCATGTCCAGCACTACATCGACCCCGCCTGCCTCGGCCAGCGCCGCCGCCAGATCGTCGGTCATGGCGTCGAGGCTGATGTCGGCCCCGAGAGCAAGCGCCGCCGCCGTTTTCTCCGGGCCACGCGATGTTGCGATGACCCGGGCCCCCGCTGCCTTGGCCATCTGGATCGCCGTGACGCCGATGCCGCTGGTCGCGCCGTGGATCAGCAGGGTCTCGCCCGCTTTCAGCGACCCGCCTTCGAAGACATTGGTGAAGACGGTGAAGACGGTCTCGGGCAACACCGCGGCGTTGACGAAGTCCAGTCCGTCCGGGATCGGCAGAACGTGCCGGGCGTCGACCACCGCCAGTTCCGCATAACCACCGCCGCCCAGCAGCGCACAGACGCGATCGCCGGTATTCCATCGGGTCACGCCTTTCCCGACCTGATCGATCTCGCCTGCCACTTCCAAGCCGAGGATGTCCGAGGCTCCAGGGGGGGGCGGATACCGGCCGGAGCGCTGCAGCAGGTCTGGTCGGTTAACCCCGGCGGCCCGAACGCGAATGCGAACCTGTCCGGGTCCCGCTACGGGATCGGGCCGTTCGGCGCTTTTCA
Source organism: Brevundimonas sp. (assembly GCA_036387575.1). Lineage (GTDB taxonomy): Bacteria > Pseudomonadota > Alphaproteobacteria > Caulobacterales > Caulobacteraceae > Brevundimonas. The sequence goes on along the minus strand of DASVTM010000295.1, from coordinate 4,957 downwards.
GGGCTTCGGCAGGGCCTGCGCCGCCGGTGATCTCAATCGTCCGCATCCGGTCAAACCTTGCATCATAGCTCTCACGGCGTTCAGATAGGGTCCTGGGCGGGGCATGGCCATGGAGGTGACGATGACTTTCGAAGATCTGGAGCCGCGCTCGGGACGCGGAGCCACCCTGACGGCGCTCGCCCGCGACGATCTCGATCTCTGTTCGGTCGAGGAACTGAACGAGCGGATCGAGGCTCTTCAGGCTGAAATCGATCGAGCGAAAACCGCCATCGACGGCAAACAGGCCAAGAAAAGCGCAGCAGACGCCCTGTTCAACTTTCAATCGTGACCTGTTTCGTCCCCGAATTGTTTTCCGTATCCCCGGTTCATGGCATGGCGGTTGCAGACCTTGTCTTGACGGCGCCCTTGCGGGGCGAGAACGAGACGGACGCGCGCACCTTCCATGAGTATGATTGAGTCTATGGCCAGCGACCAACAGTCCGGCGACCCGATTTCCGCGCGCAACCGCGCTGCGGAGATCCACGACTTCGCGCGGTCGGAGCTTTTCGACCGCACCTTCCGCGAAGGCATGGAACTGGTCGAAGACACGGCATCCTATCTGGACGGAGACGGCCGTCGCGAGTCCCGGCTGCTGTCACGCGCCGCCGCCCTGGCCTATGCCGCCGAGAGCATGAAGCTGACGACCCGGCTGATGCAGGTCGCGTCCTGGCTATTGGTCCAGCGCGCAGTTCGCGAAGGGGACATGGATCCCGACGCCGCCTGCGAACCGCGCTATCGGCTGACAATGCGACCGAGCGAGAGCCAGCCCAGCCACGCCGAACTGCCCATCGCCCTGATCGAATATGTCGTCCGGGCCGAAAAGCTGCACGACCGCGTCCTCTATCTGGACCGCCGAATGTATCTCGATGTTCCCGCCGAAGCCGAGGTCAATCCGGTGCTTAGCCAGCACGGCATGCTGGAAGCCGCCTTCAGATCTTGACCTCGACCCCGTGAGTTTCGTGGTGCGTGCTGAAAATCCGCGCTAATCTCTACTCATGGCCAAAACTCCCCGCAGCCCGTCCGGTCCATCAACCGGGGGCCTTCCCGACAAGGAAACCCTGCTGCGCTTTCTGCGTGAGGCAGGAGAAGCCGACAAATCCGATCTCGCCCGCGCTTTCGGTCTGAAGGGCGGTGAACGACGCGCGCTGCGTGAAATGCTGCGCGAGCTCGAAGCCGAAGGTGCGCTGGGCAAGCGTGGCAAGAAGGGCTTCTCCGAAGCCGGCGCCCTGCCCCCCGTCGGCGTCGTCGACGTGGTCGAGCGCGATCTCGACGGCGAGTTGTACGTCCGGCTGGTCGAGGCCGCCGCCGACGCGCCTCGCGCCATCCTGATCCCCGACAAGTCCGGCGACAGCGGCCCGGCCCCGGGCATGGGCGATCGGCTGCTGGTCAAATTCCTGCGTGGAACGGACGGCTGGGAAGCCCGCGTCGTCAAGAAGCTGGATAACGACGGTAATCGCGTCCTCGGCGTGATCCGCAAATCCGCCCGCGAAACCCGGGTCGAGCCGGTCGATCGCAAGTCCAAGGACGTGCTGATCATCCCGCAGCTCTTGGCCGAGGGTCTGCGCGACGGCGATCTGGTGCTGGCCGCCATCGAGAAAGGCGTTCAGCGCTACGGGCCCAAACGCGGCAAAATTCTTGAGACTATCGGACGCGAGGACGATCCCCGCGCCGCCTCCCTGATCGCCATCCACACCCACGGCGTCCCGACAGGCTTCTCCGAAGCCGTCGAGAAGGAGGCCGAAAATCAGGACCTGCCTACGCTCAAGGGGCGCGACGACCTGCGCGACATCCCCTTCATCACAATCGACCCGGCTGATGCTCGCGACCACGACGACGCCGTCTTCGCGCAGAAGGACGATGACGAGAAGAACCCCGGCGGCTGGATCGTCTGGGTCGCCATCGCCGACGTCGCCGCCTACGTCCGCCCGGGCGCCGCGCTGGACCGCGAGGCCCGCGCCAAGGGCAACTCGACCTATTTTCCCGATCGCGTCGAGCCGATGCTGCCCGAACGCCTGTCGAACGGCCTGTGCAGCCTCAAGGAAGGCGAGAACCGCGCCACGCTGGCCGTGCGCATGGTCTTCGACAAGGAAGGCAAGAAGACCGGGCACAAATTCCACCGCGGCCTGATGCGGTCGCACGCCAAGCTCAGCTACGAACAGGCGCAGGCTGCTATCGACGGTGTCGAGAACGGCGGCGGCACCGACGACACCACCGGCCCGATCATGGATGCGATCCTTTATCCGCTGTGGAACGCCTATGCGACGCTGCTGAAGGGCCGCCTCAAGCGCAGCCCGCTGCAGATCGAGAGCGCCGAACGTCGCATTCTGATGGGCAAGGACGGCACCATCGCCGCCATCGTCCCGCGTAAATCCCTCGAGGCCCACCGGCTGATCGAGGAGATGATGATCCAGGCCAACGTCTGCGCCGCCGAGACGCTGGAGCAGAAGAAGACACCCCTGATCTATCGCGTCCACGAGGCGCCCAGTCAGGAGAAGATCTTCAATCTGGCCGACTTCCTGACCACCATCGCCATGCCGTGGAACAAGGGTGAGCCGGCGACGACCAAGCGGTTCAACAAGCTGCTGGACCAGACCCGCGAAGGCCCGCACGCCGACGTCGTCAACGAGGTCGTACTGCGCAGCCAGATGCAGGCGGTCTACTCGCCTGACAACCTCGGCCACTTCGGTCTGCACCTCGACCGCTACGCCCACTTCACCTCACCGATCCGGCGCTATTCCGACCTGATCGTCCACCGGGGCCTGATCCGGGCGCTGAAGCTGGGGTCGGATGGCCTGACGGACCGTGAGATCGCCGAACTCCAGTCCATCGCCGAACAGGTGACCCTGACCGAGCGTCGCTCCATGGCCGCCGAGCGCGCCGCCATGGACCGCTACATCGCCGCCTTCCTCGAGGATCACGTCGGCGCTGCGTTCGACGGCCGGATCACCGGCGTGACCCGCTTCGGCCTGTTCGTACGGCTGGAAGAAACGGGGGCCGACGGTCTCGTGCCCGTCTCCTCGCTGGGCGACGAGTATTTCACCCACGACGACCGCGCCCACGCCCTCGTCGGCGAACGCTCGGGTCAGCGCTACACCCTGGGTCGCACCGTTCAGGTGAAGCTCAAGGAAGCCACGCCCGTCACCGGCGGCCTGTTGTTCGAGATGCTGTCCGACGCCGAACCCCGCGACCCCAACGCCCCCGCCCCCCGCTACGGCGTCCGCGCTCGCGACCGTGGCCCCGGCGGCAGCGGCCCACCCAAGCGCGGCTCCGGCCGTCCCGGCGGTCCCAAGCCTCCCCGGGGAGGGCGGCCGGCCGGCGGGCTAAAAGGCGTGCGCAAGGGCAAGCGGAAGTGACTGTGCGACTGGTCGGCATCTCAGGCAGCCTGCGAGCGGGATCTTTCAACACGTCCCTGCTGCGTGCGTCGCAGGCGCTTGTCCCCGCCGACGTCGAACTGGTCGCCGGCTCCATCCACGGCATCCCGTTGTACGACGGCGATGTGGAGCGCGACGAAGGTTCGCCGCCCGCCGTCGTGGCGCTCAAGGAGCTGATCGCCGGGGCGGACGGGCTGATGTTGTTCACCCCGGAATACAACAACGGCATTCCCGGCGTGTTCAAGAACGCCATCGACTGGCTCAGCCGCCCCTCGTCGGACATCGCCCGCATCTTCGGCGGGCGGCCAGTAGCGGTGCTGGGGGCGTCTCTGAGCGGGTTCGGGACCATCCTGAGCCAGGCGGCTTGGCTGCCCGTCCTGCGCACCCTCGGAGCCGATCACTGGGCCGGAGAACGCCTGATGGTCGCCCGCGCCGGTTCGGTGTTCGACGAGGACGGCAAGTTGATCGACGAGGCGATCCGACAGCGTCTAGAGGCCTTCGTCACCGGCTTCGCGGATCATTGCCGCAAGACATCCGCTCAGAACGGCTGACGCGGCAAGCTGCCTTCCCTTCGCCCCGACCGCGTGGCATCGCATGACGCCATGTCGTCCGAGCCCGAACCTTTTGACGCCGACCAGGACCTGAAGGATGCTCCGCGCGTCGCAAGCCGGATGCGCCCGAAGGACGCCTCCACCCTGATCCTCTTCCGCGACGGGACCGCGGGTCCCGAGGTCCTGATGGGCCGCCGCGCCCCCGGGCACGTCTTCATGGCTTCCAAATGGGTCTTCCCCGGCGGACGTGTTGAACGTTCGGACTTCACCGCCGCAGCGACTGGCGAACTTACGGACGCCGCCGCCAGCCTTCATTCCGAAGTTACCGCCCGACGCGCCCGCGCTCTGGCCCTCGCCGCCGTGCGGGAGACCTTCGAGGAGACCGGCCTGATGTTGGCCCGTCCCGCGCCCGTAGCCTCGGTGGCCGGATCGTGGCGCGACTTCCGGGCCGTGGGCGCCCTGCCCGACCTGTCGGTGCTGACCTATGTCGCGCGCGCCATCACGCCCCCGGGGCGCACCCGCCGGTTTGACGCGCGGTTCTTCATGGCCGACGCCTCGGCCCTGCTGGCCCCCGAACCCACCGCCGGATCAGGAGAGCTCGACGAGATCGCGTGGCTCCCGTTGGCGGAAGCGCGGACGCTGGAGCTCCCGGCCATCACCCGCATGGTGCTGGGCGAGGCCGCACAACGACGCGCCGAACCCCACCGGGTCCCGCCTTTCGTCCGTTTCGTGCGCGGTTCGCACGTCATCACCCGGGACTGACGCCGTGGCCGAGATCATGCTTCGCCTGACCATCGCCGATCCTGTCCCCGGGGTGCGCTACAGTTTGCAGGATCCGAAATCCGTTCCGGTTGAGTCTGTGGTGGCGTCGGCCGCCCCGCTGTCTTTCGACGTTCCGATCAAGCTGTCCGACGACGGCCGCTTGACCGGACCGTTCGTGCGCCGCGAGGGGCCAACACGACGTTTCGTCCACATCGCTATCGGTCAAGGCGCAGG
>DASVTM010000294.1:0-5052 GCA_036387575.1 Brevundimonas sp. | reverse complement strand
CCAGCAGCCTCCTTCGTCCAGTCCATTCGCCGCAAGCTGCGGTTTTGCGCCCTATGCCGAGACGCCTGCGGACACGCTCGGGCGCATCGTGCCGGAGCCTCCGAGCCGTACCCGCAACGCCTTTGCGCGCGACCGTGACCGGATCATCCACTCGACCGCCTTCCGTCGCCTGAAGGGCAAGACGCAGGTGTTCGTGGCGCATGAAGGCGATCACTACCGCACCCGCCTGACTCACAGTCTTGAGGTCGCGCAGATCGCCCGCTCGCTGGCGCATGCGCTCGGGCTGGATCAGGATCTGGCCGAAACCATCGCCCTTGCCCACGATCTTGGGCATCCCCCGTTCGGCCATGCGGGCGAGGACGAGCTGCAGGTGCAGATGAAGCCGTATGGCGGCTTCGATCACAACGTCCAGACCTTCCGGGTGGTGACGAAGCTGGAGGAGCGCTATCCCGAGTTCGACGGCCTCAACCTGTCGTGGGAGACGGTTGAGGGCGTGGTCAAGCACAACGGTCCGGTGACCCACAAGCTGGACGAGCCCGCTTGGCAGGCCATCGCCGACTATACCCGCACCAGCGACAATCCCGGCTGGGACCTGAGACTGAACACGTTTGCGTCGCTAGAGGCGCAGGCTGCGGCTATCGCCGACGACATCGCCTACAACAACCACGATGTCGACGACGGGGTGCAGGCAGGTCTGTTCACCCTTGCCGATCTGGCCGAGGTGCCGCTGATCGGGCCGGTGTTGAAAGGTGTGCGGGCCGACTGGCCCGAGCTCGATGAACGGATGGTGCGGCTGGAGGCCGTGCGGAGGATGATCGGCGTCATGGTCGATGACGTCCTGGCCGAAACTGCGCGCCGACTGGAGGCTGACAAGATCGTGACGCCCGAAGACGTACGGATGGCGAAACGCACCCTGATCCAGTTTTCAGACGGGATGCTGGCCGATCTGGGGGCGCTGAGAATCTTTCTGTTCGAGCGGATGTATCGCCACTACCGCGTCAACCGCACGCGCAGTCAGGCGCGACGCATCCTGGCCGAAATGTTCCAGCTGTTCATGGCCGAGCCGGAGGTGCTGCCGCCCGAATGGTCGGATCGCGCGTCATCCAGCGATCTGCACAAGCGCGCCCGCGCCGTGTGCGATTATATCGCGGGCATGACCGACATGTACGCCATCGAGGAGCACAGGAAGCTGTTCAAGCTCGACCTCGGGCGCGAACTGTGATTCGAAAAGAGGCGGCCAGCGGTTAGAGTGAACGACCGCGTGCCGATTCGCGCCGGTCCAGAGAAATACGCCCATGTCCTATGACGATAACAACCGCCCGAACGACAGCCGTGACCGTGGTCCGTACACGCCGCCGACCGACGACGACCTGCCGTTCAACCGGGGCGGTTTCGATGCGCGTCGGTCACCGCCGGCCAAGGCGCCCCCGATTACGCTGATCGTCAGCGCGGTGGTGCTGCTGGTTCTGATCGTGGCGGTGGTGCTGTTCTACCGCTCCGGCCTGCGCGCCTCGACCGATGTGCCGCCTGCGGTAGGTACGCCTGTCGGTGAGCTGAAAGTTCAGGCGCCAGTTGAGGCCCAGCCGGTCGACGAGGAGGCAGGCGTCGACGTTTATCGCAACGAGACACCGTCTGCCGTTACATCTCCGACCTATACAGCGCCGCCTGAGCAAGCCCTGCCGCGTCCTGCGCCAAAGCCGCTGCCTCCAGTCGCCTCTGACGAACTGGCCCCCACGCGTCCTGCGCCGACCCGTCCTACGCCTGCGCGTCCCGTGACGCCGAGCGCACCCGTGGTACGACCTTCGCCACAGGCGACGCAGACGCCGCCGACGTCTGCCCCCGCAACCGGCGGATCGGCTGTCCAGATCGGCGCCTTCTCCTCGACTGCGATCGCCGACCGGGAATTCGCCGCGACCGCAGCACGCTTCCCACAGTTCGCCCGTGGCTCGCAGAAGCGCGTTCAGGAAGTCACCGCCTCGAACGGCTCGACCGTCTATCGCACCACCTTCTACGGCCTCAGCAGTGAACGGGCGCAGGCCTTCTGTTCGGCGATCCAGTCGGCCGGCGGCGATTGTCTGGTCCGCTGACACGGTGACAAGCGCCGCGATCTACGGCTGTTCCGGTCACGTACTCACGGACGAGGAACGTGAGTTCTTCGCCGACGTCCGGCCTTGGGGCTTCATCCTGTTCCGTCGCAACGTGGACACGCCGGAACAGGTCAAGGCGTTGGTCGCCGACCTCCGCGCCTCGATCGATGATCCTAACGCACCGATTCTGATCGACCAGGAAGGCGGCCGGGTTCAGCGGCTCGGCCCGCCGCACTGGCCCAAATATCCGCCCGGATCGACCTATCTGGCTGCGACCGACGACTCAGCTACGGCGCGCGAACTGGTCCGGCTCGGCGCACGGCTTATGGCCCATGATCTGAAGGCGCTCGGGATCAACGTCGACTGCGTTCCAGTGCTCGACGTGCCGGTGCCCGGCGCCCACGACATCATCGGCGACCGCGCCTATGCGCAGGATCCAGCGACCGTGGCGCAACTGGGCCGCGCCGCCGCCGAGGGCCTGCTGACAGGCGGCGTCCTGCCAGTCATCAAGCACATCCCCGGCCACGGCCGAGCCTTCGCCGACAGCCATAAGGACTTGCCGGTGGTCCATGCCGATTTCGCGACGCTCGACAGCTGGGATTTTGCGCCGTTCAAGGCGATGTCGGACATGCCGATGGCGATGACGGCCCACGTCGTCTACGACGCTATCGACCCCAGACGCCCCGCTACCACCTCGAAGAAGGCGGTGCGGATGATCCGCGACCATCTTGGCTTCGACGGCCTGCTAATGACCGACGACCTGTCGATGAAGGCGCTCTCCGGCAGTTTGACGGACCGGGCCCAAGCGGCGCTCGAGGCGGGGTGCGATGTGGTCCTGCACTGCAACGGCGACCTCGATGAAATGAAGTCGGTCGCCAAGGGTGTCGGCAAGCTGAAGGGCAAGGCCAAAGCCCGCGCCGCCGCCGCCTTGGCCCGCATCGTCCACACGCCTGAGCCGCTGGACGCCGTCGAAGCGCGTGCCCGGCTCGATGCGGCGTTGATCGGTCGGCTGGACGCCGCCAAGGGCCCTGACGTAGGCGAGGCGCAGGCCGTAAGCATCTCCGAAGCCTCTGCATCATCCGCCTCGGCCTCAAGCAGCGCGACCGCGCGGTAGCCTGAAGGATGACCGAAGCCTTCCAGCCCAATCTGGACTTCACCGCCTCCCAAGGCTTTGGCGAGCAGATGGAGCCGGGCGAGGCGTTCGTGGTGGATCTGGACGGCTACGAGGGGCCGCTGCACGTGCTGCTGGCCTTGGCGAGGAACCAGAAGGTAGACCTGCTCAAGCTCTCGATCACGAAGCTGGCCGAACAGTATCTGGCCTTCGTGCACGAGGCCCGGCGACGAAATTTCTCGTTGGCGGCGGACTATCTCGTGATGGCGTCCTGGCTGGCGTACCTGAAGTCGCGCCTGCTGCTGCCGCGAACTGAGAAGGGCAAGGGCGACGAGCCTCCTGCCGAGGAGATGGCGGCGGCGCTGGCGTTCAGGCTGCAGAAGCTTGAGGCGATGCGCAAGGCGGTGGAGGCCATTCAGGCCCGGCCGCAGCTGAAGCGCGACGTCTTCACCCGGGGCGATCCCGAGGCGACGGTGATCGTGCCCTCTGATCGTATCGATGCCAGCCTGTATGAGCTGATGAGCGCCTATGTGGTCCAGCGGCGGCGCGAGCAGTCGCGCCATTATACGCCGGGCCAGCGGGTCGAGGCTTTCGGACTGGAGGCCGCTCGCGAATGGCTGCGCGACGTCCTGCCCCGGTTGGGGGAATGGACGCCGCTGGAGAAGGTCGCTCCGGTTTATGACGACGGCGCCGAGGGTCCCAACCAGGCGAGCTTTACCGCCTCGACCCTCTCGGCCAGTCTCGAACTGGTCAAGGAAGGGGCGATGGACGTCCGTCAGGACGGCGCGTTCGAGGACATCTATCTCAAGCGACGAGGCGAGGGATTCGCACTGGAACTCACCTCGTGACCGATCTCAGGTTCGCCCCGGATGAATCCGAGATGGAACGCCGGGTCGAGGCGTTGCTGTTCGCCGCCGCCGGGCCGCTGTCAGCCGCCGAGATCGCCCGCCGGCTGCCCGAAGGGACCGATGTGGGCGCCGCCATCTCGGGCCTTCGCAAACGCTATGAGGGCAGGGGGGTGGAGTTGGAATGCGTCGCCGACCGCTGGCGTTTCCGCACCGCGCCTGATCTAGCGTTCTTAATGACCGAGGAGCGCGAGGAGCCTCGCCGCCTGTCCAAGGCCGCGCTCGAGACACTCGCCATCATCGCCTATCACCAGCCCGTCACCCGCGCGGAGATCGAGAGCGTGCGGGGCGTTTCGATCTCGCGCGGCACGCTCGACCTGTTGCTGGAGATGGGCTTCGTCCGGCTTCGCGGACGCCGCCGGACGCCGGGTCGCCCGGTGACCTACGCCACCGCCGACCGCTTCCTAGAACATTTCGCCCTAGCAAGCCTGCATGATCTGCCCGGCTCCGCAGAGATGAAGGCGGCAGGCCTGCTCGACCTATCCCTGCCTAACGGCTTTGAGGTGCCCGACCCCTCACGTAGTGGGGACACCGACGATGAAGACCCGATCGACAACAGCGATAGCCCCGAGTTCGCTCAGGACTTCGTGGGCGACTAAGCCGTCAGTGCTCGCGGCAGCTTGAACGTCACCGTCTCCCGCTCGCCCGGATCGTTGATCATCGTGGTGTCGAAGCGGTCGGCGATGGCGGCGATCAGCGCCTGGATCAGCGGCTCGGGGGCTGAGGCGCCGGCGGTGACGCCGACGGTGTTCACGCCGTCGAACCAGCGCCAGTCGACCTGCGAGGCGTCATCGACCAGATGCGCGTCTCTGGCTCCGCCACGCAGGGCCACCTCGACCAGTCGCACGGAATTCGAGGAGTTCGGCGAGCCGACCACCAGCACCAGATCACAACCGTCGGCCAGCACCTTCACCGCTTCCTGACGGTTGGTGGTCGCGTAGCAAATGTC
>DASVTM010000293.1:0-2729 GCA_036387575.1 Brevundimonas sp. | reverse complement strand
GCGGGCGTGGCCGAGGCGACGGCGGTCGCGGCTGCGGCGGACAGAAGGGCGCGGCGGTTCATAGACATGGCGTTCGGTGTTTCCAGCTTCCCAGGGTGAGGACTCTTACGGCCCTTTGACGCAGCAGATTAAGCACCGATGACACCGGTTTCCTAGGGAGGTCAGGAGCGATTTTTCAGATGGCGGCGTGATGTGGGAATGCGAGCCTATCCTTCTCCCCTTGCGGGAGAAGGTGGCAGCCGCAGGCTGACGGATGAGGGGTTTCGCTGACGTCTGACGCCTAGGGATCGCTCACTCAAGTCAACGGCACGACCCCTCATCCGTCATGCTTCGCGCGCCACCTTCTCCCGCAAGGGGAGAAGGGCAGTCCTATCGCCGTATATCAAACCCGCCGCGGCCCATCGCCGCGCGCACATCTTCGGCGGTGAACAGGTTGAAGTCCCCATGCACCGAGTGCTTGAGACCCGCCGCCGCCAGACCGAACGCCAGCGCCTCGTCGTCGGACCAGCCGCTCCAGACACCGAACAGCACGCCAGAGGCGAAGGCGTCGCCGCCGCCGACGCGGTCGATGACGCCGGACATGTGGATCGGCTCGGCGTGGGTCTCGACGACCTCTGCTCCCGAACGCGTAAGCATGATTGCCGACAGGGCCTGATCCGCGACGCTTTCCTGAACCCGCAGGGTGCAGGCGATTCGCTCCAGCGTCGGGAAGGCTTCGAAGGCTGCGGCGGCTGCGGCGCGGCGGCGCTCATGCGGATCCGCGCTGTCGAAGGTGCGGCCCAGAACCAGCGCAAAGTCGCGCTCATCGGCAAAGGCGATCGAGGCGGTGGACAGCATGTGACCGAGCGTCTTCGGCGGATCGCCGGCCCATTCGCTCCACAGCTTGCCGCGGAAATTGCCGTCGAAGGAGACCTTCACGCCTGCAGCCTTGGCGGCATCCACGGCCTGGATCGCGGCGCGGGTGCCGGTCGGGCCGACGGCGGGGGTCACGCCCGAGACGTGCAGCCATTCGACGCCGTCCAGCAGGGCAGGCCAATCGAAGGCGGTGTCGACATGCTTCACGAACGCTGAGTCGGCGCGGTCATAGAGCACGTCGGCGGGACGGCGAACGGCGCCCGGCGTCATGAAATACAGACCTAGGCGACCCGGCTTGAACACGATGCCCGAAGTATCGACGCCGTGTTTGCGCAGTTCGTCGCGCGTGCCGTAGCCCAGCGCATTGTCAGGCAGGACGGTCGCCATCGCCGTCGGTGCGCCGTAGCGGGCCAGCGATACGGCGACATTGGCCTCGGCCCCGCCGGGACGCACGGTCAGGCTGTTGCCTTGCATCAGCACCTCACCCTCGGGCGGGTTCAAGCGCAGCATCATCTCGCCGAAGCAGAGGATTTTTTTAGCAGTCATATCGGTAACGCTAGCGCGGGATCAGCGCGCGAGCCAGCCGCCGTCGACGGGCAGGGTGATGCCTTGAACATAGTCGCTGGCCGAGCTGGAGAGGAACACGGCAGCGCCGCCGATATCGGACGGATCGCCCCAACGCCCGGCGGGGATGCGGCCGAGGATTTCCTTGTTGCGTACGGGGTCGTCCTGCAGCGCCTGGGTATTGTCCGTGGCGAAATAGCCGGGCGCGATGGCGTTGGCGTTGACGCCATGCTTGGCCCACTCGTTGGCCATCAGCTTGGTTAGGCCGGCGACGCCCGACTTGGACGCAGTGTAGGACGGCACGCGGATGCCGCCCTGATAGGACAGCATCGAGGCTGTGTTGACGATCTTCCCGCCGCGTGCGCCTGCGATCATGGTCTTCACCACGGCCTGGCTGAGGAAGAAGACGGTCTTGAGATTGACGTTCATGACGTCGTCCCAATCCTGTTCGGTGAAGTCGACCGCGTCGTTGCGCCGGATGATGCCGGCGTTGTTGATCAGGATGTCGATCGGGCCAAGGCCCTTCTCGGCTTCCTCGATGATGCGGCCGATGGGCTCCATCGACATCAGGTCAGCCTGGATCGAGATCGCGCGACGGCCCTTGGCGAGGACCTTGCCGACGGTGTCGTCGGACGTGCGGCGCGCCACCGAGGCGATGTCGGCGCCGGCATCGGCAAGGGCGAGGGCGATGCCCTGACCGATGCCCACGTTACCGCCGGTGACGAGCGCGACCTTGCCGGACAGGCTGAAGGGATTGGTCATGAAGGCCTACTTTAACTGACAGATATCGAGCACGTTCATGTCGGTATAGTCGACGTTCTCGCCGCCCATCGCCCAGATGAATGTGTAGTTGGAGGTGCCTGCGCCCATATGGATCGACCAGGGCGGGCTGACCACCGCTTCGCTGTCGGCGATGACGATATGCCGCTGCGCGTCGGGCTTGCCCATGAAGTGATAGACGCGGTTCTCTGCGCCCAGATCGAAGTAGAAATAGGCCTCCGACCGGCGTTCGTGAACATGCGGTGGCATGGTGTTCCAGACGCTGCCTGGCTTCAGCATGGTCAGGCCCATGACCAGCTGGCAGGACCGACAGACGCCCGGGATGATGTACTGGTAGATGGTCCGCTCGTTGGAGGTCTCCAGCGAGCCGCGCTCCATCGAGATGGCCTGGTCGATGGAGATATGCTGGACCTCATACGCCGCGTGGGCGGGCGTCGAGACCAGATAGAACCGCGTCTCGCCCGCGAAGCTGACCTCGGCCGAGCCCATGGGGATGTAGAGGCCGTCCTTCGGCTTCAGCGTGAAGGTTT
>DASVTM010000292.1:0-5496 GCA_036387575.1 Brevundimonas sp. | reverse complement strand
GCCCTGACCGTCGGAGCTTTCGGGATCGGCGTCACGGAGTTCGTCATCATGGGCCTGCTGCTGCAGGTCTCGAACGACCTCGGTGTGGGCCTGCCTGCCGCCGGGTTGCTGATGACCGGCTATGCGCTGGGCGTGTTCGTCGGCGCGCCGGTGCTGACCATCGCTACGCGGCGGTTGCCCCGGAAGACCACGCTGCTGGTGCTGATGGCCATCTTCACGCTGGGCAATCTGGCCTGTGCGCTGGCGCCGTCTTATCCCATCCTGATGACGGCCCGGATCGTCACGGCCCTCGCTCACGGTACCTTCTTCGGCGTCGGATCGATGATGGCGGCCAGCCTCGTCGCGCCGGACAAGAAGGCCAGCGCCATCGCCCTGATGTTCACCGGCCTGACGCTGGCGACGCTGCTGGGCGTGCCGTTCGGGGCCTGGTTGGGCGTCGCTTACGGCTGGCGCGCGACCTTCTGGGCCGTGGCCGGGATCGGCGTGCTGGCGCTGGTTGCACTGGCGATGTTCCTGCCGAAGATCCCGGCCGAGACGCCGTCGCCCCTGCGTGAGGAACTGGCCGTGCTGGCGCGTCCGCAGGTGCTGATGGGTCTGGCCATGACGGTGCTGGGCTTTGGCGGGGTGTTCGCCGTCTTCACCTTCATCCAGCCGATCCTGACCGAACTGTCCGGCTTCTCCACCGCCGCCGTTTCGCCGATCCTGCTGGTGTTCGGCGCCGGTCTGGTCGTCGGTAATCTCGCGGGCGGCAAGCTGGCGGACAAGAAGCTGGGTCCGGCGCTGCTGGGCAGTATCGCGCTGCTGACCCTCGCCATGGCCATCGCCGGCTTCGCCTTCCAAAGTCAGGTCGGAGCGATCGCCGTGACCTTCCTGCTGGGCTTCGCCGCCTTCGCCACTGTCGCGCCGCTGCAGATGCGGGTGCTGCAACAGGCCGGCGGTGCGGGCCAGACGCTGGCCTCCAGCCTGAACATCGCCGCCTTCAACCTCGGCAACGCCTTAGGCGCCTGGCTGGGCGGAGCGATCCTGCTCGCCGGTCTGGGACTGGCCGCCATCCCGCTGATCGCGGCGGTCGTGCCGTTGGCTGCGCTGTTGCTGGCGGGGTTGAGTTTGTGGCTTGAGAAGCGGGAGGGCGGGGGCGCTTCCCTCTCCCGTGGGGAGAGGGCTTGAGCGCACGGCGGCGCAAGCCGTCGTCCTTGCGCGAGAGGGTGAGGGGCGCCCTTTCGCGCAAACCTCCGACATTGACCCCTCACCCTTTTGCCTGACCGAGCGCTTCGCTCCCGGAGGCTCAAGCCCTCTCCCGCCGGGACAGGATAGGACGGTGGGGATTGGACTCAAAAAAAACAGAGTCCAAAACGTCCAGAATTGAAGGTTAAGGGTGAGAGTTGGTGAACAACTCACTGAATCTATAGCGCTGGGTCAGAGCCGGTGGATTGGACTCGGAGTCCAATCGGGTGCGACGTCTGAATGGCTGAGCGCGGGATGTCACAGACCGGGCGCGCAGTATAGGTCGGCGAGTGATGATGCTGGATGGAATGGCGTGTTTGCAGAGGAAGTCGTGGCTGATCAGGATGTTGATCGGCGACGATGTGGGGGTTCATGGCGTGGACCGGTTGGTTTAGCCCCTCACCCTTTCGCCCGAGGACGATCGCTGCGCTCTCGTGCGCTCAAGCCCTCTCCCGCCGGGAGAGGGGAGGTTATCGGACTCTGTCCCACGCCGCGGCGACCGGCAGGATCTCAAGATCGGCGGCCTTGGCGAGGCGGATGACGCGGTCGAGGTCGTCTGGGGTGCAGCCGTAGGGGGTGGGGCTGTCCATGACGTCGTGGCCGTAGGCGATCAGCCAGCCGCGATCCTCGGCGGTCTTCGCCATCAGAGCTTCGAGGTCGTAGCCGGGGAGGCGGCGGCTCTCCAGACCGATGGCCTGCAGGGCGGCGCGGTCGGCTTTTCCGGCGTTGATGCCGTCGCGCACGCCGCGTCCGCACAGGAAGCGGCTGTCGACCACGGCCTTGGAGCCCAGCGATGCGTCGCCGAAGGGATAGGCGAAGGTGCGCATGACGTAGTCATCGAGCCGCTCGCCAACCCATGCGGCGTTGCGGGCTAGGCTGGCGTCCAGTTCGGCGGGGGACAGGGTCAGGGTCGAGACGTGCTCATAGGTGTGGCAGCCGACCTCGTGGCCAGCCTCGTGCAGTTCAAGCAGGTCGTCGGTCGAGAACTGGGGCAGGTCCATGTTCGACCCGTCCGACAGGCCGCCGCAGACATAGTAGGTCGCGAGGATGCCGTGCTCGGCCAGGATCGGTCCGGCTTCGGTCCAGGCTGTGCGCGGAATGTCGTCGAACGACAGGCTGAAGACGCCACGCTCAGGCGCGACCTCCACCGGCCGGACGTCGAGGTAGCGGCCGGCGCGGCGGCGCATCTTGTCGATGAATGCGGACATGAGCGGTAATATAACCGGTCGCTGTTAAGGTCCTTTGAACGGCCTCAGCGTTTCAGCGCTCGCCCGGCGAACACCGCGTCGGCACCGAATCTGGCACGCAGCTTGTCGATGGTGGTTTCGGTCTTCAACACACGCGTCTCGGTCGAGGCGAACAATGTGGAGGGGCCTTCGACGGCGTCCTGAACGTCGGCCATGCCGATGCCGATCAGACGATAGGGGATACCCAGTTCCGGCTTCAATAGTTCACGGCCGAGGGCGAACAGGGCGCGGGCGGTCTGGATCGGCTCGGGGACCGTGTGGCGGCGCGTGATGATCTTGAAGTCGGCCCGCCTCAGCTTGAGCACGACCGATCGGCTGGACACCCCGTCGCGACGCGCCTTGGACGCCAGTTTCTCGCACAGGGGCCAGAGTTCGGCGTCGAGTTCCTCGGCGGTGGTCAGGTCGGTGTTGAAGGTGGTTTCGGCGCTCATCCCCTTGCGATCATGGTCCGGGCGGACCGGGCGCGCGTCGCGGGCGTGGCTGAGATCATAGAGCCGCAGACCGCCCTCGCCATAGCGTTTGACCAGAGTCTTGACGTCGGCGGCGGCGAGATCGCCGATGGTGTTGTAACCGTCGCTGCGCAGGGTCTTGCCGAACACCGGACCGACGCCTGGCAGGGCGGTGACCGGGCGCGGGCCGAGGATCGACACCGCGTCACGCCTTGAGATCACCGAGAAGCCGCGGGGCTTGTCCATCTCGGACGCCATCTTCGCGAGGAACCGGTTGGGGGCCAGGCCGATGGAGACCGTCAGTCCGGTCTCGTCCTCGATCCGCTTCATCAGCCGGATCAGCTGCAGGGCCGGCGGACCACCGTTGAGGCGTTCGGTGCCCGCCAGATCGATCCATGCCTCGTCCAGCGACAGGGTCTGAACCAACGGCGTCAGTTCACCGACGAAGCCGAAGATGCGTTGGGATTCGAACACGTATTTGCTGAAATCCGGCTTGATCACCGTCGCGTCGGGACAGGCCTTGAGCGCCTTGAACATCGGCATGGCGGAATGGACGCCGTACATGCGCGCGACATAGCAGCAGGTCGAGACGACGCCGCGTACGCCGCCGCCGACGATCACCGGCTTGTCACGGAGTTCGGGCCGGTCGCGCTTCTCGACCGAGGCGTAGAAGGCGTCGCAGTCGAGGTGGGCGATGGTCAGCTGGTCGAGCTCGGGATCGGACACCACACGCACCGAGCCGCACGATCCACAGCGGTTCGCCGGTTCGCTGCCGGTCCACAGGCATTCCCGACAGATGGCCTGAATGGCCGCGCGCTGCATTGCCGAGGAGCCCCGAAAGATGGCCCGGCGCGGTTCGCGCGGGCTTCACGCCAACTTAAGACTGGCGCGCGCATATTGCACTCGAAGAAGGCGAAAAGCCTCAGCGCAAGCCGCGCGATTTTCAAGGCCAGACAGACCGGGTGATGATGTCCAAGAAAGTCCTCATCGTCGAGGATAACGAGCTGAACATGAAGCTGTTTCATGATCTGCTCGACTCGCAAGGCTATGAGACCCTGCAGACCCGCGAAGGGTTGCAGGCGATGGCTTTGGCGCGTCTGCACATGCCCGATCTGATCCTGATGGACATTCAGCTTCCGGAAATCTCGGGTCTCGAAGTCACCAAATGGCTGAAGGACGACGAGGAACTGGCGCACATTCCGGTCATTGCCGTCACCGCATTCGCTATGAAGGGCGACGAGGAGCGCATCCGCCAGGGCGGCTGCGAGGCCTATATCTCCAAGCCGATCTCGGTGATGCATTTCCTCGAAACCGTGCGCAAGCATCTGGGCGCGCCTGCTGAGGTGGTTCGGGGATGACGGCTCGTATTCTGGTCGTCGACGACGTCGAGGCCAACGTCAGGCTGCTCGAAGCCAAGCTGACGATCGAATATTACGACGTGCTGAGCTGCACCGACGGGCTGACGGCCCTGAAACTGGCCTCTGCCGAACTGCCAGATATCATCCTGCTGGACGTCATGATGCCGGGCATGGA
Source organism: Brevundimonas sp. (assembly GCA_036387575.1). Lineage (GTDB taxonomy): Bacteria > Pseudomonadota > Alphaproteobacteria > Caulobacterales > Caulobacteraceae > Brevundimonas. The sequence continues at coordinate 1,043 of DASVTM010000292.1, read as the reverse complement.
CGGGTTCGAGACGTGCAAGCGGCTCAAGGCCAATCCCGAAACGAGCCACATCCCGGTGGTTCTCGTCACCGCGCTGGATGGTCGCGAGGACCGCATTCGCGGCCTTGACGCCGGCGCCGACGACTTCCTGACCAAGCCGCTCGACGATGTGGTGCTGTTCGCCCGCGTGCGGTCGCTGGTCCGGCTCAAGCTGGTGATGGACGAGCTGCGTGAGCGCGAGGAAAGCGGTCGTCGCATGGGCGTCACAACCGACGGCGCCGGGCGGCTGCGGGGTTCGGGCGGTCGTGTTCTGATCGTCGACGACAACGTCCGGCAATCGAGCAAGATCGTAGAGGAGATGTCGCGCGAACACCGGCCGGTGGTTGAGACCGATGCGGGTGCAGCCCTGATCGCCTCACGCGGCCTGATCGACCTGATGATCGTAAACACGGTCGCCGAGAGCTTTGATGGGCTGAGGCTGATCGCGCAGGTGCGCTCGGCCGAGACGACGCGACACCTGCCCATTCTCGCCATTGTCGATCCCGGCCAGCGGCCCCGGCTGCTCAAGGCGCTGGAGCTCGGCGTCAACGACATCCTGGCCAAACCTGTCGATCCGGAAGAACTGGCGGCGAGGGCGCGGACGCAGATCAGGCGCAAACGCTATACCGACTTCCTGCGCGAGAAGCTGGACTACAGCCTCGAGATGGCGGTCACCGACGCCCTGACTGGCCTGCATAATCGCCGATACATGTCCGGCCAGCTTCAGGCCTTCGTCCAGCGCGCCAACCACGGCGGCGATCCCGTCGCGGTGCTGGTGCTGGATATCGACCACTTCAAATCGGTCAATGACGGTTTCGGCCATGATGCCGGGGATGAAGTTCTGAGCGAGTTCGCCGTACGGCTTGCTACGAACGTCCGCGCCGTCGATCTGCCGTGTCGTCTGGGCGGTGAGGAGTTCGTCGTGGTGATGCCCGACACCACCCTTGAGGACGCGCATCGTATCGCTGACCGCATCCGCCGCGACATCGGACAGGCGCCGTTCCGGGTCATGGGAGGGAAGGAAC
>DASVTM010000291.1:0-2630 GCA_036387575.1 Brevundimonas sp. | reverse complement strand
TACATCGACCGGATCTACGACACCTATATCGACGAGCAGGAGCTGCAGAACTGCGACCATACGATCCTGGAGATCTGCAACCGGCTGGAGCCGCGCGCCTATTCGAGCCGCGAGTTCATCTGGGAGATGGGCAAATGGCTGAGCGAGGGCAACGCGAAGAAGCCCGGCTCGCTGATCCAGACCGCCTATGAAGAAGGCGTTCCGATCTTCTGCCCCGCGTTCGTCGACAGCTCGGCGGGCTTCGGTCTGGTCAAGCACCAGAAGGAGCGGATCGCGGCCAAGCAGCCCTATCTGATGATCGATGCGGTCGCCGACTTCCGCGAGCTGACCGACGTCAAGATCGCTGCGGGCGTCACCGGCCTGTTCATGGTCGGCGGCGGGGTGCCCAAGAACTTCGCGCAGGACACCGTCGTCTGCGCCGAGATCCTCGGCGTCGAGGCTGAGATGCACCGCTATGCGGTCCAGATCACGGTCGCTGACGTCCGCGACGGCGCCTGCTCGTCATCGACGCTCAAGGAAGCGGCCTCGTGGGGCAAGGTCCAGACGACACACGAACAGATGGTCTTCGCCGAAGCCACCACCGTCGTGCCGCTGATCGCGTCCGACGCCTGGCACCGCGAAGGCTGGAAGAACCGCGACAAGCGCCGCTGGGCCAAGCTGTTCGGGAAGTAAGACCACCTACTGCAGACATGAAAAAGGGGCCGCGAGTGATCGCGGCCCCTTCTTTTTGCATCGTGATCTCAGCCTTCGCTGATCTCCCGCACAGCTTTCATTAGAGCCTCGACGACCTTGGCGGTCTCGGGGTCCGTCCACCCGCCGGGCTTCATCTGCACGGCGTGGCGCAGCGTGTGGAACGCTTCGCGGACCACCTCCGGCGTCTGTTCGCCTGAAACGAATTTCGCGGCCAGGGCCATGCGTTGCATGACGCCGTCCACCGCAGCGCGGTTCTCGTCCAGCCAGGTCTTGCCTGCCTCGGTGACGGAGAAGACGCGTTTGCCCGTAGCATCCTCGACCCCGGCGATCAGACCTTCGTCGGCTAGCAGCGAAAGCGTGGGATAGACGACGCCAGGCGAAGGCGCATATCCGCCCCCGAACGCCGTCTCGATGGCCTTGATCAGGTCGTAGCCGTGACGCGGCTCCTGTTCGACCAGCGCCAGAAGCACCAGCCTCAGGTCGCCCGGCCCGAACATCCGACGCCCGCGACCCGGACCCCGGCCTTCGCCGCGCCCTCCGGCGCCGCGACCTTCGCCCCGACCCATGCGGCCGAACGGGCCAGCGTGGGGACCCGTGTAAGATCCGGCGTGTTGACCGTGGCGTCCCCGATCTCCGCCGGTCCGATCTTCGCCCGACGGTCCGCAGCGATGCTCGCCGGGTCCTTCACCCTGGCTGTGGCGCCCATGGGGGCGACCTTGGCCACTGCTGCCTTCACGACGGCCCCGCTCTTCAAAAAATCCGAACATGTTTTCGTTTCCATTCATTTTCATGATGCAAAGATATATCTTTAATGGCGCAACGCAAGAGCTCTGAGATATATCTTTAAATGAATCGGAACCCCGCTGAGACCGCGAGGCTTTAAGGGTCGTAAGGAGACTCCCATGACCGATCCCCATCTGACCGAAGACGCCCGAGAAGCCGATGAGCAGGGTGAGCGGCCCGATCTGGGTCGTACTGCGGATGCGCTGATCGACGCCCTGACCGGCACTGACTCCGGTTCGGACACACGGGCAGGCTCCCTGCAAGGCGGCTCGGCCAGCGGTTCGGAGGACGACCGTGATCAGGACATCATTAACGAGACTTTGGCGTCTGAAGGCATGGCGTCGGCTGACCCCCAGTCTCCGTCTTCGGTCGGAACCGGAGCGGTGGCCACCGACACGGACGAGCCGGGGCATCCTGAACAGGATCCCGTCGAGGGCAAGGCCTAAGCCTCGCCGAAAGCGCGTCCGTTCTCGCCGGATGTGTTGTCACCTTGCCGCCGCGGCAACGATGGGCCACGGTGGAACCTAGTACTCTAATGTTCCAGGACGATACCGAATGAAGCGCAGTCTGGCGGCGGTGGTCGCCCTTCTGACGGTCACTGTTGGCGCCTGTGATCCGAACGGCAAGGCTCCCGAGGCTTCTCGCAGCGAGGCTCCCGGCGCTGCCGTGAACCGCCAGGCGCCCCAGGCCGATAAAGTTGCGTCGTCGCCGCCCGCTGCGACGTCAACGGAAGGCGCCGCTATGGCGGACGCCATCAAGGTCGGCGGCGCGCCGGACTTCGCCGCCGTCTATCCGGGCGGCACGATCGAGGCTCCGCCGACCCTTGCCGGAGGCCCTGCCGGGCCCGGCGGGCTCGTGACGTTCACCACCGACGCCAAGCCCGATGCGGTTATCGGTTTCTACAAGCAACGGGCCGAGGCCGCCGGGCTCGCCTCCGTGATGTCGATGAACCAGGGTGACAGCCTGGCCTATGGCGCTGCCGAGGTGACGAATGGCGCGACTCTTCAGGTGGTCGCAACGGCGCTTGAAGACGCCCCGACCTCGGTCCAGGTCACGTGGAGCGCGGGCCAGTGAAGGCGATCCCGGTCAGGGCGACCTGCGCTGCGATTGCAGTCGTTGCCCTGCTGGGGGCTTGTACCACCATCCCCTTTGGC
>DASVTM010000290.1:0-5487 GCA_036387575.1 Brevundimonas sp. | reverse complement strand
CGCGTCAGGAGCAATGCCTCCGCCTGACAGCCTTCCGCACCGACAAGGAAATCGCCGCCCACCTCGGCATCTCTGAAGCGACGGTCAAGAAACACGTTCACGAGGCTTGTCAGCGACTGGGCGTAAATCGACGCAAGGCTGCACTGGCTCTTCTGGATCCCACCGTAACAGACGTCGTTGAAAAGGCGTCCATTCCGAGGGTTCCAGATTATCCGAAACAACCCGTGGCGCGCGCTGCTGTGCACGAGCATTCTTCGCTTGATGGAGCGCAACATGTTGAAAAAGGTCTGGTCGAAGGACGTACTGGCTGGCCCGACGCAGCTTTGGGGCGTCGCGGATACCGGGCTCCGCCGGCGAACCCGCTCGTTCGGATCATTCTGATCATTGTGGTGACCATCGTTCTGGCGGCTCTGGTGGTAACCCTCGTGGGCATGCTCGGGGACATGCATGAGGCCGTTGGCAGGATCGATGCGGCCTCCACCGTCGGATAGATGGAGCTCCACAGGGAAGATGCTTATGACAGGCCTTCCTGCGGCCGCTTACGGGAGTTAGCGCCTTGCCGCCGACGCAGCTATTTTTCCTGATTTCGACCTTGATGATCCTGCCGATCGCCTGGCTCAAAGGCGGTCATCCCGAGCGAACGGGGGTGGTCGTGTTGTTGCTCGCTTACCTGTCGGGCGTGTTTCTTCAATCGGTCAGGATCGACAGGTTGATGATCGGCTATGCCATCGCCGATCTTTTCATGTTGGCGGCCCTGATCTGGATGACGCTGAAGTATGATCGATGGTGGCTGTTCGTCGCCTCGGCGGCCCAGGCCTTGAGCGTCCTGTCATATCTCGCCGTTCTGGCACGCCCCGAGTTGACTGCACGCGAGAACGTGGGGGCTCAATGGGTGTTCGGACTTATTGCGCTATACGCTTTGCTGGTCGGCGTTTTTGAGCGGTGGGTCGCAGGCGAGCCCCCTGCGGCGCCGGAGCTCTCAGACAGGTTGGGTCGTTCTCGCTTGAACGTATAAGCATATGTTTATATGTCTGTCCGAAAATCGCGTCCTGCGTTCCCGGAGCCTGGCCCTTTGTCCCGTTCTTCCTTCCTCTTCACCTCGGAAAGCGTTTCCGAGGGGCATCCCGACAAGGTCGCGGATCGCATCTCAGACACGGTCGTCGACCTTTTCCTGACCAAGGATCCCTATGCGCGGATCGCGTGCGAGACCCTGACCACAACTAATCTTGTCGTGTTGGCTGGTGAAATCCGCGGCGAAGGCATCATGGACACGGCTGGCGCCTGGGCGCCCGGCATCCAGGACGAGATCGAGGCCGCCGTGCGCGCTGCCGTCAAGGACATCGGCTACGAACAGGCCGGTTTCCACTGGGAGAAGTTCGAGTTCATCAATCGTCTGCACGGCCAGTCCGCCGACATCGCCGTCGGCGTCGACGCTGCGGGCAACAAGGACGAGGGCGCGGGCGATCAGGGCATCATGTTCGGGTACGCCTCGAACGAGACGCCCGAGCTCATGCCGGCCACCCTGCAATACAGCCATAACATCCTGAGGAAGCTGGCCGAAGTTCGCCACGCCGGCGACAAACGCCTCGAGCCCGACGCCAAGAGCCAGGTGACGATCGAATACGTCGACGGCAAACCGGTCCGCGCAACCTCAATCGTGCTTTCGACCCAGCATGCGCCGGGCCTGTCCTCCGCCGACGTTGCCGATATCGTCAAGCCGCACATCCTGTCGGTTCTGCCGGAAGGCTTCACTGACGAGAACACCGTCTGGCACATCAACCCGACCGGCATCTTCGAGATCGGCGGACCTGACGGCGACGCTGGCGTGACCGGCCGCAAGATCATCGTCGACACCTACGGCGGTGCGGCGCCACACGGCGGCGGCGCCTTCTCGGGCAAGGATCCGACCAAGGTCGACCGTTCGGCGGCCTATGCCTGCCGCTACCTCGCCAAGAACGTGGTCGCCGCTGGTCTCGCTGACCGCTGCACCATCCAGATTTCCTACGCCATCGGCGTGGCCAAGCCCCAGTCGATCCACGTCGATCTGCACGGCACGGGCCGGGGCGTGATCACCGAGGCGGTTCTGGAAGAGAAGATCCTGGGTCTGATCGGCGGCGCTACGCCACGTTCAATCCGCGAGCATCTTGGCCTCAACAAGCCGATCTACGCCCGTACCTCAGCCTATGGTCACTTCGGCCGTACGCCGGACGCCGACGGCGGCTTCAGCTGGGAAAAAACCGATTTGATCGACCAGCTCAAAGCCCTCGCCTGATCGACTGAAGGTTGCTGCAAACGATCGCCGGTCGTCGCTGAGAGGCGCGGCCGGCGATTTTGCGTTATAGGCCCCCGCCATGCCTGCCTCACGCCCCAAAAAACCCGGTGATCCCCTGCATCCGCGCGCCACAGGGCCGCTACGGTCGTACGGGCGCATCAAGTCGCGGATGATCAAGCCCCTGCAGGCTGCGCTGTTCGACACCCTGCTGCCCGGCATTACGGTGCCCGACCCGGCGGCAGGCCCGATCGATCCGAAAGCGCTCATGCCCGACGCGACCGAGATTTGGCTCGAGATTGGTTTTGGCGGCGGCGAGCATCTCGCGGCGCAAGCTGCCTCACACCCACAGGCGTTGATGATCGGCTGCGAGCCGTTTCTCAATGGGGTCGCCTCCCTGCTTCGTCACATCGACGACGGGGGTCTGACGAACGTCCGAGTCCACACCGACGACGCCCGCGCGGTGGTCGAGGCCCTGCCCGACGCCTCTCTCGACCGGATCATGATCCTGTTCCCCGATCCCTGGCACAAGATCCGGCACAACAAGCGCCGCCTGATCCAGGACGAGTTCGCCGTGGCGCTGGCGCGTGTGCTGAAGCCGGGCGGGACGCTGCGCTTCGTCACCGACTGGAAAGACTATGCCGAGTGGGCGCTGGAGCGGCTCGACCGCACCCCCGGTCTGGTCTGGCAGGCCAACACCGCCGATGACTGGCAGGTCGCCCCGGACGACCATGTCGTCACCCGCTACGAGGAAAAAAAACTGGGCGACACCGCCCCCCTGTTCCTTGAGTTCCGCCGCAAAGCGTAGCAGAAGCACTGTTAGTTTTGAAAAAGGACTAACGTCATGGCTTTCGGCATCTATGAAGCTTCCGCACCGGTCTTCGTGCGCGCCCTGACCAATCTGTCGGCGATCATCGACAAGGCGGTGGCGCAGGGATTCGACGAGACAGAGCTGATGCAGGCGCGTCTGGCCGAGGACATGCGGCCTTTCCCGGCGCAGATCCAATTGGCCTCGGATGCGGCCAAGGGCGCCGTCGCGCGGCTGAGCGGGACCGCAAACCCGCCGATGGCCGATACTGAAACCAGCATGGCTGAACTGAAGACCCGCATCGCCGCGACCATCGCCTTCATCCACAGCGTGGACCGCAGGGCGTTCGAGGGCGCCGAGGACCGCGAGATCGTTTTGAAGGTCCCGTCCGGTGAGATGCAGTTCAACGGCGCCGGCTATCTGACCGGCTTCGCCGTGCCAAACTTCTTCTTCCACGTCACCACGGCCTACGACCTGTTGCGTCACAAAGGCGTACAGATCGGCAAGCTGGACTATCTCGGCGGCCGCTGAAGCGGCTTGTCCTTCGCTCGGTACGCAGTTGTGCGTATTATGGTTTTTGCCCGGTCTTTACACAGTTGGCCGATACCCGCAGTGGAACGGGGAGCGGCGTGCTTATGAAAACGATCTCGATTGGCGGACGCGTCAACATGTTGACGGTCCTTGCTGTGGCAGGCCTGCTGATCGTTCTGGGTCTGGCGCTGATGCGGCTGGCCAGCGTGTTGCGCGACGAGATCGGCGACCGCACCCGCAAGACCGTCGAAGTGGCTCATAGCGTGGTCGCCCACTACCACGCCCAGCAGGTGGCCGGCGTGGTTACCGAAGCCCAGGCCCAGCAGGCCGCCCTGTCAACACTGAAAGCGCTCCGCTACGGGCAGGAGGACTATTTCTGGGTCACCGACATGCACCCGAACATGATCATGCATCCGTTCAATCCCAAGCTGGACGGCACAGATATCAGCGCCAAGAAGGACGCCGACGGCAAGGTCATGTTCGTCGCCATGGCCGATGTCGTGCGCACCCAAGGCGAAGGCTTTGTCGACTATCGCTGGGCCAAGCCGGGCCAGACCGAGGCCTCGCCCAAAATCTCCTTCGTCAAGGGCTTCAAGCCGTGGGGCTGGGTAGTTGGGTCCGGCGTCTACACCGATCAGATCGCAGCCACTGTCGGCAAGGCCGCGATCGGCCTCGGCTCCATGGCCCTGCTTGTTCTGGCCGCCATGGCGACGGCGGGCTGGTTTATCGGTAGGTCGGTGTCGCGGCCGGTGACGGCGCTAGCGGCTCGCATGAGGGCGTTGGCCGAAGGCGACAGCGCCTCGCCCATTCCGGGCGCCGCCCGCGCTGACGAGGTCGGCCAGATGGCTGCCGCCGTCGATGTGTTCCGCGAGGCCGCCATCGCCAAGGCACGGCTGGAACAGGAAACGGAGACCCAGAACCGGACCATCGAAGCCGAGCGTCTGCGAAACCAGTCCACCGGCGAAGCTCTGGCCCACGAACAGTCGCTGGTCGTCGCCGCCCTGGGCGAGGGCCTCGACCACCTGAAGCGCGGCGACCTGACCTACACCATGGAGCAGGATTTCCCGGCTCACTATATCAAGCTCAAGACCGACTTCAACGAAGCCATGACCCAGCTTCGCGAGGCCATGTTGGTCGTCGTGTCGAACGTGGCCGGCATCCGCGCCGGCTCTAGCGAGATCAGTCAGGCCTCAGGCGATCTGTCGCACCGTACCGAGCAGCAGGCCGCCTCGCTGGAAGAGACGGCCGCAGCCCTCGACGAGATCACCGCCACCGTCAATCGCACCGCTTCTGGCGCCCGTCAGGCCTCGGAGGTTGTCCAGGCCGCACGCGGCGACGCGGAAGCCTCGGGCGTCGTGGTGCGCGACGCCGTCGCCGCGATGACCGCGATCGAAGAATCGTCAACCCAGATCAGCCAGATCATCGGCGTGATCGACGAGATCGCCTTTCAGACCAACCTGCTGGCGTTGAACGCCGGGGTCGAGGCCGCCCGGGCTGGCGACGCAGGCCGCGGCTTCGCGGTCGTCGCCTCCGAGGTGCGGGCCCTGGCCCAGCGCTCCGCCGAAGCGGCCAAGGAGATCAAGACCCTCATCTCGACCTCCACCAGCCAGGTCGGCCAAGGCGTCCGGCTGGTGGACCAAACCGGCGAGGCCCTGCAACGCATCGTCAGCCGCGTGGCCGAAATCGACGGTCTGGTGTCCGAAATCTCCGCCTCGGCCCAGGAACAGGCCGTCGGGCTCCAGCAGGTCAACACCGCTGTCAACCAGATGGACCAGGTGACCCAGCAGAACGCGGCCATGGTGGAGGAGGCGACCGCCGCCGCCGCCCAGTTGCGCCAGGAGACAGGGGCCCTCACGCGGCTGGTCGCCCGCTTTAACGT
>DASVTM010000289.1:0-3347 GCA_036387575.1 Brevundimonas sp. | reverse complement strand
GACGCCGCAGCGAACGACTCGCAAAAGTGATCAAATCGACCGGTTCGGCTTGGGTTCGGCAGGCGGGCGGACTATCTCCTGAGCCTGACGTCAACCTAGACTGCATGGAGCCTCACGATGGCCTTCACTCTCCCGCCCCTGCCTTATGCCTACGATGCGCTGGAGCCAGCGATCGATCAGGAGACGATGACGTTCCACCACGACAAGCACCATCAGGCGTACGTCGACAATCTGAACAAGGCCGTGGACGCCGACGCCTCGCTGCAAGGCAAGTCGCTGGAAGAGCTGTTCGCCGAGATTTCCAAGGCTCCCAAGGCCGTGCGCAACAACGGCGGCGGTCACTGGAACCACAGCCTGTTCTGGGAACTGCTGGCACCCGTCGGTTCGACCGGCGAACCTTCGGCTGAGCTGGCTGCCGCGATCGAAAGCGATCTGGGCGGGCTCGACAAGTTCAAGGAAGATTTCAACGCCGCCGGCGCCGGTCAGTTTGGCTCGGGCTGGGCCTGGCTGATCGTGCAGGACGGCAAGTTGAAGGTCACGTCCACGCCGAACCAGGACAACCCGCTGATGGACGTCGCCGAGCAGAAGGGCGCCGTCGTCCTGGCCGCCGACGTCTGGGAACATGCCTACTATCTGAAATACCAGAACCGTCGCCCCGAATACCTGAAGGCGTTCTGGACGATCGTGAACTGGAACAAGGCCAACGAACTCTACGCCGCCGCCAAGGCCGCCTGAGTTTAGAGAAACTGGATATGACGCCCGCCGGTCGCTCCGGCGGGCGTTTTCGTAACTGGAGGACAGAACCATGAAATTGATCGTCACGAGCGCCGCCTTGGCCGCGCTGATGCTGGGCGCCGCCGCCTGCACGCCTGCCGAGAACGCCAAACGCCCCGAAGCCACTGAGGCCGCCGCGCCCGGGTCCGGGTCCACCGTCGTGGCGTCGGAAGGGGTGTTCCCGTTCAAGATCGGGTCGTTGGACGCCATCGCCCTGCTGGACGGCGCCAACCCCGTGCCGAACGACAATCAGGTGTTCGGCGTTGGCCGCACGCCTGAAGACGTCGCCGCCGTGCTGAGCGCGGCCGATCAGCCGACCGATGTCATGAACCTCAGCATCCACCCGCTGCTAATCAAGGACGGCGATCGAACGGTCCTGATCGACGTCGGCGCTGGCGCAGCGTTCGGCGACAAGGCCGGCAAGCTGATGGGCAACCTGAGCGCCGCCGGGGTCGATCCCGCATCGATCACCGACGTGCTGATCTCGCATAGCCATCCGGACCACATCGGCGGACTGGTGACTGCTGAAGGCGCGCTGGCCTTCCCGAACGCGACCATCCGCATGTCCGCAGCCGAGTGGACGTTCCTGCAAGCCAATGCCGACATGGCCGCGCTAGTCACGGCGATCACGCCGAAGGTCCAAACATTCGCGGCGGGCGCAGTCGTGGCGCCGGGCATCACCGCCGTGTCGCTGGCGGGCCATACGCCGGGCCATACGCTGTACGAGATCGCCTCGGGCAATGAGAAGCTGCTCTACGCCGGGGACACCGCGCACCAGTTCGTGGTGTCGCTGGCCCATCCCGAATGGGAAATGGGCTACGACGGCGACAAGGTGGCGGGCGCCAAACAACGCCAGGCCGAACTGGCCGCGCTGACTGCGTCCGGCGAGCGGGTCTATTTCCACCACTTCCCGTTCCCGGGGATCGGCCATGTGCAGAAGGCGGCGCAGGGTTACGTCTGGGTTCCGGAAACGTGATCCCTATCCGATCCCGAGGCGCGATCATGGCAGGACTTCTGGCCTTGTCCGGTTGCGCCTCGGGACCGGCCGAAGCGCCCAACCTGCCGGAGCCCTATGCCGCCAGGTCCGAGGTCTATCGGTTCAGGATCGGTGACATGGAGGCGATGGCCCTACGCGAGGGCGCCAAGCATCTGCCGAACGACGGCAAGATCTTCGGGATCGGGCAAACGCCAGAGACGATCAGCACGGCGCTGACGCAGGCGAGACTGGCGGGAGACGTCATCGACATCAGCTTCCAACCCCTGCTGGTTCGCGCCGGCGATCGGCTGGTGCTGATCGATGCAGGTTCGGGGCCGACCATGGGGCCGCTGGTCGGGCAACTGGCAGGGTCGCTGAGACTGGCGGGCGTCGATCCGGCCGAGATCACCGACATCATCATCTCGCACAGTCATCCTGACCACGCAGCGGGGCTCGCGACAGCCGATGGGAGGTCCGCATTTCCTAATGCGGTCATCCGCATGAGCTCGGCCGAATGGGCCTTCATGCAGGTGAATCCCGCATTGGCGAGTGTCATCAGCGCGATCAAGCCTCAGGTCGTGCCGCTTGAACCCGGGGAGACGTTGGCGCCCGGGATCGCCGCGGTTGCCCTTGCGGGCCACACGCCGGGTCATATCGGGGTTAGGATGGAGTCAGCCGGCGATGCGCTGCTCTACATCGGCGACGTCCTGCATCATCCGGTGATCTCGGTACGGCATCCAGAGTGGCCGATGGTGTTCGACGACGATCCGGCGGCGGCGACGTCCAGTCGACGGTTGTTGATGGAGTCCGCTGCCCGTCATCGTGCGCTGCTTTATGCCGCGCATTTCCCCTATCCGGGACTTGGACGCATCGAAAAGCGCTGCGAGAGCTACGTCTGGGTTCCGGAATCGCCAGTCCAGCGTTGACTCCGGCGGCCCCCACCCTCATAAGCCCGCCTTTCCCGCATTCGGCCTCACGGTCGAAGGCGTGAATTGACTACGGACGATGCGTGGACCGCCGTTGAGATCGCCCTTCCAGTTTCGGAGGGGCCGGGCCGCATCCTTGAAGAAGAGATACGAATGTCCAAGCGCCACAGCGCCAAGTATAAAATCGACCGTGCCATGGGTGAAAACCTGTGGGGTCGCGCTAAATCGCCAGTCAACAAGCGCTCCTACGGTCCCGGCCAGCACGGCCAACGCCGCAAGTCCAAGGTCTCCGACTTCGGCCTGCAACTGAAGGCCAAGCAGAAGCTCAAGGGCTACTACGCCAACCTGACGGAAAAGCAGTTCCGCAAGACCTACGACGAAGCCGCTCGCCGGAAGGGTAACACCTCCGAGACCCTGATCGGCCTGCTGGAAGCTCGTCTGGACGCCGTCGTCTACCGCGCCAAATTCGTCCCGACCCCTTGGGCCGCGCGCCAGTTCGTCAACCACGGCCACGTCACGGTCAACGGCAAGAAGGTGAACATCGCCTCCTATTCCGTGAAGCCGGGCGATGTCGTCGAGGTCAAGGAAAAATCCCGCAACATGGCGCTGGTGCTCGAAGCCCAGCAGTCCGGCGAGCGCGACATCCCCGACTACCTGGAACTGGGCGACCG
>DASVTM010000288.1:0-6404 GCA_036387575.1 Brevundimonas sp. | reverse complement strand
CGTCTGGGCAATGCCCTGATCGCAGGGGCGGTGAGCTTCCTGACGGTTGTCGTCAGTCCGGGGGAATACGTCTTCGTCATTTCGACGTTCGGCCACGCTTGGAGAATGGGCCGTCTGATCCCACGTTCAGCCGTATGAAACGGTATGTCTTCACACCCTTGATCGCAGCGCTGACGTTTGGGGCAGTCCTTCCGGCGGCGGCGCAGGTCACGCCCTACCCACGTTACGGCGCGCCGGGCGCTGGAGCAGGCGACTTCCAGCGCTACGAGATGGAACGGCTGAGGCAGCAGTCTCAGGAGAGCGAGGCGCTCGCCCGGCAGCAATCGCTGCAGACGCGGCTGACGCTGATGGAACTGCAAGCCCGTCGCCAGCCCGCACCGCCACCTGAAAGCCCGTCACCGGTCCTTCGGTCGGTCGAGCGGGAACGAGCCGCGCGAGAGGCGGCCACCGCGCAGCGGCAGTCCACCGTCCAGGGCGTGAGCCAGATCGACTCCTGGCTGGATCGCCAGCCGCGGTAGCGCGTTCCGTCGCTATCGCTTGCTGCTGCGCTTGTGGCGCCACTTCCCCAAGGGGCCGGTGGGCATTAGCGTGCGGCGACTTGGGAGGGACTAAACGATGCGTTGGCAAGGCGGACGACAGGGCGGAAACGTTGAGGATCGGCGTGGCATGGGCGGCGGCGCAGTCACAGGCGGCGGCATCGGCGTCGCCTTGCTGGGGCTGATCGGCTATTTCGTCTTCGGCATCGACCCGTCCACGACACAACAGGTCGCCAGTTCGCTGGGCGGGGCGGGCCAGTCGCAGCAGGGCGAAGTGGGGACTCCCACCGACGAGGCGGGCAAATTCATCGACATCATCGGCACCAATATCGATGACGTGTGGAAGGCTCGGATCGAGGGCTACGACTCGCCGACGGTGGTGATCTACGAACAGGGCACATCGACCGGCTGCGGATTCGGCCAGTCCGCCATGGGGCCTTTCTACTGCCCGTCGGACAACAAGGTCTATCTGGACCTGGGCTTCTGGCAGGAGATGGAAACCCAGCTGGGCGGCTCGGGCGCCGACTTCGCCAAGGCCTATGTGCTGGCTCATGAATATGGTCATCACCTCCAGACCCTCATCGGTACGTCGGAAAAGGCCGACGCCCAGCAGGCGCGCGCCCGGCGCGAGGCGGACGGCAACCGGTACTCGGTGGCGCTTGAGCTTCAGGCGGACTGCTACGCAGGCGTGTGGGCCAAAAACGCAGCGGGGGCGTCTAACGGTCAGGTGTCGGTCGACGGGAACGACCTCGAAGAAGGGTTGAAGACTGCCAGCGCCATCGGCGACGACACGCTACAGCGTGGAGCCGGTCGCGAAGTGGCGCCTGACAGCTTCACCCACGGATCATCCGCGCAACGTGTCGAATGGCTGCGGCGCGGGTATCAGAGCGGCGACATGAACAGCTGTGATACTTTCGCTGGCCTGCCCGGGATGAGCTGAGCGACCGGCTGGCCTTCTGGCCGGTCCCCTAGGCCCTCTGGACCGGCTCCAAGGCGCGTGCATTGTAGCATTCGCAGGCCGTCCGCTCGAGCGCGGCGCGATCAACGATCCTGATCTTGCCGCGCGAGTAGTGGATGGCCCCGGCTCTCTGCAGGGTCTGGGCCGCCTCGTTGACCGTGGTGCGCTGCGAGCCGAGCATACTGCCAAGATACTCTTGGGTCAGGTTCAGGGTGTCGCCCTCGATCCGGTCGTGGCAGCGTAGCAACCATTTGGCGAAACGCTGATCAGCGCGATGCAGGGCGTTGCAGCCACCAGACTGTTCGAGCTCGGCCTGGAGGCTCGCACTATAGTCGGCGACGACCTGACGTAGGCCGGGGCGGGTGTTCGCCAATTCGCGAAGTTTGCACGCGTCGATCCGCCTTGCCTCGCCGTCTGCCTGACCCGAGTGCCGTGAATAGCTGTGAATGGTGTCGGCTGCGATAGCGGAAGGATGGGTCACGCCCTCGCGGCCCACCATGAAGACCTCGACCGTGCGGCCGTCCTCCATCGCTGCGACCGCTGAAATGATTCCGCTGGTGACGAAGTAGACGTTATCGACCTCATCCCCCGCCTCGAGGAAGATGTGACCGACCTTGAACTCAAACAAAGACGACGCGGCGATCAGCGCCCCCCGATCCTCGGGCAAAAGCTTTCCGATCAAAACGTTGCGGAGTTCAGCATGTGGCATATCGCCGGATAGGGGAAAGCGGTGCGCGCTGTCCGTCGGAAACCGACTTAGCCGTGCTGACTGCGCTGGCCCTGTTGGACGGTGCTCACGTTAGGCCTTTTCAAGTCCCCGGTCGATTGCTGCGCCACCATGCCGTGTTCGTCGGCGATACGCCTAGACCGCCAGCCGGTCTTTCGACTTGTCGGCCGGAAACACGACATCCTTGTCGGGCTTGTCGACGGTCATCCCCGGTCGACCCAGCTGGTGCAGGATGTGGCGTATGATGTTGATCCGGGCCGTCTTCTTGTCGTCGGTCGCGATGATGGTCCACGGGGCGTGGCCGGAATGAGTCTCTTCCAGCATCCGGTTGCGGGCGGCGCTGTAGGCGTCCCAGCGGGCCTGGGCTTCCGAGTCCAGCGAGGAGACCTTGAACTTCTTCAGCGGATCCTCGATCCGCTCCTCCAGCCGTCTGGCTTGTTCCGCCTTCGAGATATCGAGCCACAATTTTATGATCAGCGTCCCGGCATCGGTCAAAAGCCGCTCGAAGCGCGGCGCATCCTTCAGGAACTGCGCGTACTGTTCCGGGGTGCAGAAGCCCATGACGGGCTCGACCCCGCCCCGGTTGTACCAGGAGCGGTTGAACAGGACGATTTCCCCGCCCGAAGGAAGGTGGGGAACGTAGCGCTGGAAATACCACTGGGTGGACTCGCGCTCGGTGGGCTTGGGCAGGGCGACGACGCGGGTCTGGCGCGGTGAAGCGTATTCGGTGATCCGCTTGAGAGCCCCGTCCTTGCCGGCGCTGTCGCGGCCCTCAAAGATGATCAGGACGTTCAGACCTTTTTCGATGGCCCAGGCCTGGGTCTCGACCAGTTCGATCTGCAGCGTTTCGAGGTCGCGCTCGTAGTCGTCTTTCTTGCTCATGGGGTTAGATTGGGCCGGGGCGGTTGAGACCGCAAGCAGACTCACCGACTATGATACGGCATTAACCCTCGTTCCCATCGTCCATCCTTCGATCCACCGGAGCCGACCGCATGATCTCGATCGACCGCCGCGCCCTCATGTCCGGCGCACTGACTGTCTCTGGACTTGCCGCATCGCCCTTCACAGCATTCGCGCAAGCGGGGGCAGCGGCCACAGGTCCGGACGCGGCGCTTGATGCCATCGCAGCGATCGCCGGAGGGCCGCCGGCCATCGCTGCAGGGATCGTAACGCGCGCAGGACTGGAATGGTCAGGCGTTCGCGGCGTGCGGCAGGCGGGCGGGACCGATGCGGCGACGCTGGACGACCGCTGGCACATGGGGTCGAATACCAAGGCGATGACCGCCGCTGTCTTTGCCCGACTGGTCGACCAGGACCGGGCACGCTGGGCCATGCCGCTGGCGGAAGCCTTTCCCGGCGCGATGATCGATCCCGCTTTCGCCGACGTCACCGTGGACGACCTGATGCGGCACAAGGCGGGACTCACCGACGCGGCCATGCCGACGCCCAACGTGGCGCGCGCCGATCCACGGTCTCCGGTCGAGCAACGCGCGGCGGTCGTCGACAGCGCGCTCTCCAGGCCGCCGACGGGAACCAAAGGCGCCTTCGCCTACGCCAATATCAACTACGTGCTGGTCGGGGCGGCCATCGAGCGGATCAGCGGCAAGTCGTGGGAGGCGATGATGGGGAGCGAGCTGTTTCAGCCGCTCGGTTTGACCAGCGCCGGGTTCGGCGCGCCGGAGAGCAACATCAACGGCGGCGCGAACCCCTGGGGCCACCGGGCAGGATCCGAAGCAACGAAGATCCCCGTCGATCCGACCTCGCCGGGCGCAGACAACCCGCCTTTGCTGGGACCGGCAGGGCGAGCGCATATGACGCTGGCCGACTATGCGACGTTCGTGCAGGCAATGATCGGTGGTGCGCCCGAAGGCTGGTTGAGGCCCGAACGGATCGGCGTCCTGACCACGCCGCTGCCGGGCGACGGTTATTCCATGGGCTGGATCGCGCGGCCGGAAAGCTGGGCCGGGGACACGATGACGATCGCACACGAGGGGTCGAACACCCTGTGGCACGCGATCGTGGTGGCCGCTCCGGCGAAGGGGCTGGGATTCATCGTGCTGTCGAACGGCGGGTTCGAAGGGCGGTCCGCGGCCGTGCCGTTGATCCAGCGCCTGATCCGCGAACGGGTCGCGGCAACCTAAACATCGAGGCGAGTGCGACCGGATCACGTTGCGAGCGTTGCAGTAAGGTACCCGACGGTCATGGCTGAGGCGGCATGAAGCGCGACTTCGCGGATTTCTGGAATTTGTTGTGGGAGCTGGGGCTGGCGCTGTGCGCCGGGTTCGCACTCATGAACGCCTTCGTCCCGCCCCAGGATCTGCCGTGGAAGCCGCTCGATCTGAATCAGCCGGTGGGGCAGGCGACGAGCACCAAGGTGTCTGATTTCGAGGTGCCTTTTTCGGCGCCGGCGGAGCGGGTCGAGGGTGCGACGGAGGCGTGTATGCAGACTTTGCGAGCGGCAGGCGTCAAGGTCGAGCGCGTGCCCGACCGCAACGACGGCGGCTTCTGCATCGTCCAGGGTGCGGTACGGATTACGGGCGGCTCCGTGACTCCGCTGGCCCCCGGCGACGTGGTCATGCAATGCCCTCTGGCCGTGCGCTACGTCATCTGGGACCGGCAGGTGCTCCAGCCGGCGGCGCGAGAAGTGTTTGGCTCGCGTGTGAAGTCTGTCGATGATTTCGGCACCTATTCCTGCCGCCGGATCTATGGATCGACCGAGGTCAGCGACCGGCCTAGCGAGCATGCGCGGGCCAATGCGCTGGATGTTGCGGGCGTGACGCTCGAGGATGGCCGCAAGGTTTCGGTGCTCGCCGACTGGAACGGGACGGGACCTGCCGGATCTGAGGGCTCGGTTTTCCTCAAGCGGTTGAGGGACGGCGCATGCCGGGTTTTCTCGACCGTTCTGACCCCCGATTACAACAAGGAACACGCGAACCATTTGCATCTGGATGGCGCGCCACGAAGTTTGTGCGCTACCGGACCGTCGCCCCGCACGCAGGCAGCGACGCCCGCCGTTGTGCCGTGAAGCCGACGAAACCTACGTTTCCGGGGTGATTCGAATCCGGTTGACCGCTGTGGATAGACGCGAGAGAACATCAGCGCAGTCCGGATTTTGCGTGGGGTCCAAACCCATGTCTCGCTCCTTCGCCTGAACGAGCCGTCCAGATGGACTGTCGGGTTTCTCCTCTGGAGGACCTGCCTGGAAAGCGCGTTTTATGGAGAGCGCAGATATGGCGACCGGTACGGTCAAGTGGTTCAACCCCACGAAGGGCTTCGGCTTCATTCAACCCGACGGCGGCGGCGCAGACGTGTTTGTTCACGTCACCGCCGTTCAGAAGGCTGGCCTGCAAGGGCTCGATGAAAACGCCAAGGTCGAATACGAGCTGGAATCCCAGCGCGGCAAGACCTCGGCGGTGAACCTGAAGGTTCTCTGATCCGGCTCCGCTCCTGACGGGGCGGAACTAGAGTTTGACGGGCGTGGGGTCTTCGGAGCCTGCGCCCGTTTTCGTTCGTGCGGCATCGTCCGGGCCGGTCTTGCGCGTGGACCATTGGGCGAGGACGATGGCGGCCAGAACGATCGCGCCGCCGATGGCCTGCACCGGTGTCAGGGTCTCGCCGAACGCCCACCAGCTGACCAGACCGGCGACGACCGGCTGAACCAGAATGGTGACGGCGGTGATGGTGGCCGGGAGCTTGCCCAGCGCCCAGGCGACGCCGCCCTGACCCGCCACATGCACCAGCCCGAGGCCGATACAGGCGGCCCAGCCGGATGGGCCGGTGGGGATGATCTGCTCGCGCATCACCAGCGCCGCCAACAGCATCAGCGGCATGCCGACTGCGGTGGACCAGAGCATGACCCTCTGGGCCGTCGCGGTCTTGCGGGCCGCCTGAATGGTCAGGAAGTAGGCGGCGTACCAGAGGGTCACCGACAGCGAGAGTGCGTCACCCAGCAGCGAGCGGTCGGCGCCGCCCGTATGGTTGGCTCCGAGCGCCATGGCGGCCGCTCCGACCATGGACAGCACCAGAGCCAGCAGGAACAAATTGCGCGGGCGCTGCTTGAGCACGATCCACGCGAACAGGGTCACGACCACGGGCGTGAGGTTGCACAGCACCGTGGCATTCGCGACAGAGGTCAGGTGCAGGCCGTAGTGCCAGAAGCTCATGTCCAGCGCGAAGAACAGGC
>DASVTM010000287.1:0-8313 GCA_036387575.1 Brevundimonas sp. | reverse complement strand
CAGCCGCAGGGCCAGATCGCTCTTGCCCGAACCTGAAGGCCCGGTCAGCAGCACGCCGCGCCAGCCGTCCTTATGGTGGTGCGCAATGGCCGTTCCGTGAACCGGGTCGGGAGCCGTAGCTGGAGCGGGAGGTTTCATCGGCCTCAGCTGCGACGCAGAACGGCCAGATGGGTCGTCGGCAGATCGACCTGGAACCGGGCCCCCGCGACGCTGCCATCGGGAGCGATGCGGTTTTCCGCATGCACCTCGCCTCCATGCGCCTCGACGATCTGGCGCACGATAGACAGGCCAAGTCCGGAGTTGGCCCCGAAGGCGGTGCCCTTCGGCCGTGATGTGTAGAAGCGCTCGAACACCGTCTCGAGATTGTCGGGCGGAATGCCCGGCCCGTCGTCATCGACTATGACGCTCAGCGCCCGGGTTGGGTCGATGTCATTCTTTTGCAGCGCCACCCGGACCTGCCCGCTCGCGGGGCTGAAGGATCGGGCGTTGTCGATCAGGTTGCGGAACACCTGACCCAGCGGGCCGTCACGGCCCAGCACTCGCGTTTCTGTGGTTCCAGGCGTCAGGACGACAGTCGCTTCCCCCGGCTTGGCGGTGGTCTCATAGATGCTGACGATGTCGCCGATCAAGATGTTGAGATCGACTGGACGGGGACGGTCGCGCGACAGTTCCGCGTCGAGACGTGAGGCGTTCGATATGTCGGTGATCAATCGGTCCAGGCGTTTGACGTCGGCCTGAAGCAAGGCGGTCAGCCGGTCGCGCTGGCTCTGGTCCTTGACCAGATCGAGGGTCTCCAGCGCCGACCGGATCGAGGTCAACGGGTTCTTGATCTCGTGCGAGACGTCGGCAGCGAAGGCCTCGATGGCGTCCATCCGGTCCGAGAGGGTCTCCGTCATGCTTTCCAGCGAACGAGCCAGATCTCCGATTTCGTCCTTGCGGCCCTCGAGATCCGGCAGGGAGATGGCCCGGGCACGGCCCTGTTTGACCTCGTCAGCCGCCGCTGACAGCCGCATGACCGGTCGCGCCACGAAAAGATGCAGCAGCAGGGATGCCAGCAGGTTCACAGCCAGCGCCACGAGGGCGAAGGGCGTCAGGGCGCGGCGTTGGGCATCGAGGATTTCGTCGACATCGCCGGCCTCAAGCGTCAGGACGCCGAGGATTTTCTGCACGTGACGAACGGGAATGGACACGGAGACCACGCGGTTTCCGCTTTCGGAAATACGAACCTCGGCCTGGGGCTGGCCCTCAAGAGCGCGCGCGACCTCGGCATTGAGCGCGGCCTCGGCGCGGCGGAAGGTGGCGGACGCCTTCTGTTCGTTCCGGGCCTTGTCTGGAGGAGGCGTGCCTGCGGGGCGGGCGGGCGGAAGCGGCGCGCCCGGGATGTTTTCAGTGACAGTATAGCTGTCGAGGAACAGGAAGCCGTCGCTGTCGTACAGGCGCGCTCTCTGGCCGGCGGGGATGAAGATATCCCGCAATAGCTTGGGCGTCTCCTCAATGTTGAACTGAGGAATAGGCTCTCCGACGGTGTAATTCTTGTCGGCCAGCACATTGGCCAGCAACTCGGCTTGAGCCGTCAAGGTTTCTTGGCGGGCCTCTACAAGCCCATGGCGCCATTCGTTCAGCAGCAAGGCTCCGCCAAACAGGATCAGCAAGCTGAGCAAATTCAGGGCGAGAATCAGTCCCCCCAACCGCGATCCGCCGAAACGCTTCAGCCGGCGAGAGGTGCTGTCGGAATCCGGGCTGGCATCCCGTGAGGGATCAGCTCTCGCGGTATCGATATCCAACGCCATACAGGGTCTCGATGGCGTCGAACTCGCCGTCCACCACGCGGAACTTCTTGCGCATCCGCTTGACGTGGCTGTCGATGGTGCGGTCGTCGACATAGACCTGATCGTCGTAGGCAGCGTCCATCAGATTGTCGCGGCTCTTCACGAAGCCGGGGCGCTGGGCCAAAGCTTGCAGCAACAGGAATTCGGTGACGGTCAATTTGACCGGCTTGCCGTCCCAGGTGCTTTCGTGGCGGGCGGGATCCATGACCAGCTTGCCGCGCCGAATGGCCTTGCCGCTGATCTCGGCTGAGGGCTCGGGCTCACCGCCGTCGGCGCCTGTCCGGCGCAGCAGCGCCTTGACCCGTTCGATCAGCAGACGCTGGCTGAACGGCTTGTGGATATAGTCGTCGGCGCCGAGGTTGAAGCCGAGGATTTCGTCGATTTCCTCGTCCTTGGACGTCAGCATGATGACCGGGATCTGCGAGGTCTGGCGCAGGCGACGCAGGACTTCCATTCCGTCCATGCGCGGCATCTTGACGTCGAGGATCACGAGATCCGGCGGCGACGCTTCCAGCGCCTCCAGCCCCGTGGCTCCGTCGTGGTAAGCCGTGATCTTGTGGCCATGGCTTTCGAGGGCCAGCGACACGGAGGCGACGATGTTCTCGTCGTCGTCGACCAGGGTGATATTGGCCAAGCAAGGCCTCCTCAAATCGTAGGCGTTCAATCGGTTCGACCCGATCAACGCGCGTCAAGCGTAACCGTTCGACCCTAATTTCGGTGACTTTACGGCTACAGACCTCTCGGACCAAGCGATTAGGGGTCAACCTACCCTTAAAGCCTCTCGTGCCAGTAATCATCGATGGCAGGACCGATCCATTACGAGTTGTATATCCGCAAGACAGCGCCGGCTCCCTGGTCACTGACCATGGCGACCGAGGACCGCAAAAATGCGATCGAAACGGCCGAAGAGCTGCTGCGCGAGCACCACGCCGTGGCGGTGCGCGTGACCAAGGAGACGCTCGACCCCGATACGATGGAGTTCGCAAGCACCACGATAATGAGCCGAGGAGCGCCGGAAGGCCCGAAGAAGCGGTTGGTTGACGAAACCGCGGGACCAAACTGCAACGTGCCCCAGGACATGTATACGCCGCACGCGCGGGAGTTGGTGGGCCGGGTGCTTGAGGACTGGTTGATGCGCAACGGGGCCACGGCCTACGAATTGCTGCACCGGCCAGATCTGGCCGAGAGGCTGGAAGCGTCGGGTGTCGAGGTCCAGCACGCCATCCAGAAGGTCGCGATCCCGGAAAGCCAGTCGACCGGGCAGGCCAGTCATGAGTTGATCCGTCATTATCAAAAGCTTACCGAAAAGGCGATCGAACGGGTCATCGGAGCCGGGCGCCGCAAGCTGTTTGCCAGTCTGGAGGATCATTCCCTCGCTGATATCGCGCATCGGATCGCCGGCTCTCCTGACCGGGCCTTCATTGTCGGGGGGGTGATCTGCGGCGCTCTGATCGGAATCAGGGGCGCACGGACGCGGCTTGGTGTTCTCATGGATCTGGCGGACCGCGCGCCGGCCGCAGGGGGACCTCGCGCTTTGGTCCTCGTCGCCCTGGAACAATTGCTGTGCGAGCTGTTTGCCGCCCGGACCAGCGTCGCCGAAATCCTTGGTCCTTCTCTGGATCAGGGGGGCAGCATGGCCGCGATTGTTCGCATGGTCGCTCCTCGCGAAATCGATGCGCTCGTGCGGGCTGACCCGCGCATGGCCCTGCTCATGCCCGCTGTCGACGGTCCCGCAGCCCGACTGGGCGAGCATCTGGAGGCGGGCGAGTTCCCGATCCTTGCGGCGTCTCTGGCCAGGATGGTGCTGCGCGAACTGATGGGGCCCCGTCGTCTGCGCCCTAGCGATCCGGTCGGCGAGATTGATATCCTGCGGACGCTGGCGATGTCATTGACGGCGACGACCGGACGGCTGCTCACGTTCGAGGAGGTCCAGACCGCCTTCACCGAGCGATCCCGAAGTCTGGTCACCGCCGATTTCGTCGCCGCCTATGTCGGAGGTTGCGAGACCGTGCTTTGCGAGGCCGAAACACTGACCCGGCTATGCGAGAACGTTACCGGCACGTCTAACAAGCGATCGGCGGCACGCTGGCTGATCGCCTGCGTCACATCCCTGCGGTTCGAGACCGAGATGCGATCGTCGCCCGTCCGTGCAATCCAGAAGCTTCACGTCCTCGCGACGCTGCAGCGAGCGGTGCGGGCCAGCGCCCTTGCCGAACATGACGAGGCCCAGATCAACATGGCCATCGGCGCTGTCGGTGGTGTAGTCGAGGCTGAGTCGAAGCTGACCACCCTGCTGGTTCGGGCCGGGGCTTCCGTGCCCCAGAAGTTGACCGCGCTTTTGCGGCTGGCTGCGGGTGAGACGGGCCCCACGGGACCGGTCGCCGATCGGGCCAAGGCTGAAGCCATCCGCCTGTTCCGTGTCCCTGATACTCGTGCCGCCCTCGGCGCCGCACCCGAAGCTCTCGGCGAGATCAAGGTGCTGATGAAGGCCGTCGGGCTGGCGGCCTAGCTATCAGTCGAAGATGTCGAAGATGCTGTCGCGCTTCTTCTTCTTGTAGTGACCGTGATCCTCGTGGCGGTAGCGTTCGTCACGCCGGGGTTCCTCCCGGTAGGCCGACCCGCCGCCCCAGGGTTGAGGGGTCTGCTGCGGAGGTGGAGCATAGGTCGGCTGCCCCGCCGGAGCCGAGGCGCGCCCGTCGCTGGTCGCTGCCTCCATCAGCTTTTCAAGTTCACCCCTATCCAGCCAGACGCCGCGACAGGTCGGGCACATGTCGAACTGGACGCCGGAGCGCTCCATCGTCTGCATGGGGGCGTCGTCGTTGGGGCACATCAACAGGGGCATATCGGTCCTCTCGGTTCATCGAATGCCGGGAGGGTCCGCGTCAGCACAGGCGCGCGTTCGGCGTAGTCCTCTCGACCGTGAGTTCGAGTGCGCCCGACGGCTGGACGAACCAGCCGACGGGGGCACCCGATGCGGTCCGACATCACGCCTTCTTCCGGGTTCCGCACGGCGAACTTGGGGGAAGCCGCCGGGAAATGTTCGGAAGACGACGCCAGAGGGGCCCGTCCCGCCAGATCAACCTAGGAACGCGGCCGACGACGGACAAGCGGACCCGACGTCGCAGGGGCGTCGCAGGGACACTTCGCAGCTGGCTCAGCAGGCTTGGCCCGCGACCCATCCCGACGACCAGGCCCACTGAAAATTGTAGCCTCCCAGCCAGCCGGTGATGTCCACGACCTCGCCGATGAAATACAGGCCCGGCACGGCGGTGGAGGCCATGGTCTGCTGATCGAGCGCCGCTGTATCGACCCCGCCTAGCGTAACCTCGGCGGTGCGATAGCCTTCGGAGCCGACCGGCTTCACCGTCCAGCCATTCACCGCCGCGCCGAGCGCGTTGAGTTTGGCGTTGCCGAGTTCCGCCAGTTTCCCCGTTAGCCCTGGCGTCTGCAGACCTTCGCGCTGCAGAACCGAGTCCGCCAGTCGTCGGGGAATGATATGGCCCAGCGCCGTCGCGACAGCCTGTTTGCCGTTCGTTTCCTTGGCCGACTTCAGCGCCTCGAACACGGACACACCGGGCGCCATGTCCACGCGAATGGCTTCGCCCTCGCGCCAATAGGAACTGATCTGCAGGATGGCCGGGCCGCTGAGCCCGCGATGGGTGAACAGCATAGCCTCGGTAAAGCTCGGCGCGCCTTTCCGCTCGATCACATCCGCCGACACCACGGCGTCTACCGCCACGCCAGCCAGCGCCTGGAGCTGTTCAAGCAGTCCGGTTTCAAACGTCAGGGGCACCAGCGCCGGACGCGTCTCCGTGACCCGCAGGCCGAACTGGCGCGCAATATCATAGCCCCAACCGGTCGCACCCATCTTCGGGATCGACTTGCCGCCTGTCGCCACGACCAGCGATGCCGCCTTCACCGTCGTACCGTCGGACAGCGCCGCCTCGAAGTTACCGCGCAACCGCGCCACTGAAGCCACGCCGGTGTTCAGCTTCACAGTCACGCCCGCCGTCCGCATGTCGTCGGTCAGCATGCGGATGATCTGTTTGGCGCTGTCGTCGCAGAACAGCTGACCCAGCGTCTTCTCATGCCAGGCGATGCCCTGCCGATCCACGCGCTTGATGAAGTCGTGCTGGCTGTAGCGCTTCAGCGCCGAGGCTGCGAAGCGAGGGTTCTCGCCCAGGAAATTGGCGACCGTCGTCCCGGTATTGGTGAAATTGCAACGGCCGCCGCCTGAGATGCGGATCTTCTCACCCGGTGCACGGGCGTGATCGACGACCAGAACGCGGCGACCGCGTTTGCCCGCCTCGATGGCGCACATCATCCCAGCCGCGCCGGCCCCGACGATGAGGACATCGACGTTCTGGCCGATGGGGGTGTCAGCCATTCGATGAGGCTTTGGCGGTGATCGCCTGCTGGATCAACGCGAGGCATTCGGCGGCGATGGCGTCAGGCGTCTTCATCCCATCGCTGTCGGCCACCTCGACGATGGCCCACGGGCCGTTCACCTGACGCGACGCGATGCTCGAATAGGCGTCCGAGACTCGCTGCTGATAGGTGCTGTCCGCCTCGAAGGCGTCGCGGGTCGCTGTGGTGTAGGAACGGGCCGCCTTCTTCGCCACCAGTTGCGTGGCGATCTCCGGATCGATCCGCATCAGGATGTTGAGATCCGGACGCGGCACGCCCAGCCGCTCATACTCATAGTCGAACAGCCAGTTCAGGAAGGCCTCGCGGTCGTCTTCGGGCAGGCGCACCATCTGGAAGGCGGCGTTCGACAGGACGTAGCGATCGAACACGACCACATCCACGTCCGGCAGCCTGGACGTCATGAAGGTCTCGGCCCGGTCCAGCGAGAACAGGCTGGCGAGATAATAGGCCGAATCGACCTTCACCTCGCCGTTCAGAACCGCCTGCACCGCGTGGGCGGCGGCAGTTTTACCGTAGTTGGGAAAGCTCTGGGTCGCGACCGACAGACCTGCCTCTTCCAGCAAGGCGCAGACGGCTCGCGTCGCGGTGCCCTTGCCGGAGCCGTCGATGCCTTCAATTGCGACCATGATCATGGCCGGACGGTTAGCCGCCAGGGATCACGACGGCAACTACCCGGACGCACACTCTGTGGAGAGGTTGGAGAGACTCGCTTTCTCTGCCCGGCTCCCCACCGCCAACGGTCTGAACCTTCGCTCAAGCAGCGGGGCTCCGCGAGCCGGCGTTAGCGACCACTCTTATGCTAGTGCACCGAAACCGGCGCCAGCTCATGCGCCACGGCAGCGGCGAAGGCGGTTTCGCGATCCAGCATCACGGCCAAACGCTCGCCGTCGGCGCTGTGCACCGCATAGAGGGTCTGTTCCGGATCGATCTCCAGCCCGCGCGCATCTTCGATCTTGGCGTCGCCCATCACGTCTGCGGCGCTGATCTCGCGCACATAGACGAGGTCTGGCGCGCCCAGCCCGGCGAATGCTTCGGTTGTCATCTTCAGTGTCGGCGTCATGTGACCGCCTCCTTCAAATCTGTAACGCCGGGAACACCGGACGGTTCGGCGCCGCTACCGAAGTGTCGCTGGCGCGAGTAGCGCGTCGGATCAGCCCACGCGGATGGGAATGCGCTGAACTACCTTGGCGTCTTCGGGACGCAGAAGATCGACGTGCAACAGGCCGTGCTCAAGCGAGGCGTCCTCGACCTCGAGCCCGTCGGCCAGAACGAAGCTGCGGATGAAACCGCGCGCCGCGATGCCACGATGCAGGAAGGCCTGATCGCCCTTGCCGACATCGTCACGTTTGCCGGCGATCGTCAGCTGGCGACCTTCGAGGGTGATGGTCAGGTCTTCGGGGGTGAAGCCGGCCACCGCCAGGGTGATACGCACTTCGTTGTCGCCGCGCTGCTCCACGTTATACGGCGGATAGCTTTCGGCAGCGGCCTTGGCGGCGCGGTCGATCAGGGCGCGGGTCTGGTCGAAGCCCAGCAGAAAGGGGCTATCGAACAGGATAGTGCGGGTCGTCATCGGTCAGTCCTCGAACAAGCGACTGTTGAACCGGCGCCTCCCATGAGCGGCGAGGACCGGCGGTCCTGCGGATATGGCGCCGATTTCGTCTGTATCAAGCATGCGTATGAAGGTGGGCCCGGTCGGGACGGTTCATTGACGCGTTACAGGAGCGCGGCCACAACTCTCGCCGAGACTCGCGCAAGGAGATTCGTTGACCGATCTGCCTGTTCCTGCCGATCCGCGCCTGTCCGGTCCCCTCGCCGGCGTTCGCATCATCGAGTTCGACGCCATCGGCCCCGTGCCGCTCGCTGCGATGATCCTGTCCGACATGGGCGCCGACGTCATTCGGCTGGCGCGCAAGTCCGGCGCGGCCTGGAGCGAAGTCGGCGGCGCAGTTCTCAATCGCGGAAGGCCTCACGTCAGCGTCGATCTGAAGTCGCCTGAGGATCGCGACGCCGTCCTCGACCTGGTCCAGCATGCCGATGCGCTGCTGGAAGGCTTCCG
>DASVTM010000286.1:0-3263 GCA_036387575.1 Brevundimonas sp. | reverse complement strand
GACCGTCAGGATCGAGCGGCATCCGGGCAGCTATCTGCGGGGCGGCATGGCCGCCACGCCGGTCAATCTTCTCCCCGAGGCCAAGGGATATTTCGACTTGGCGTGGACGGTGGTGCCGAGCGAGGGCGCAGGCGAGAAGGTGTGCCCCAGTGTGACGTCAATCCGCTTCAGCGCGCCCGGAGACATCAGCTTCACCACCTTCGCCCAGGCTCTGACGCCTTGCGGAGGACGCATGGACGTCAGTCCGATCCGGCCCACGATCGACGACGCTCCAGCAGGCTCCGCCACGACGACCTGAAGCCTCTACGCTGGTCAGGGCGGTGAAATCGGCGTAACCGGCAAGCCTCTTCGCCGCCGAGTCCCGAGGACCCATGCCGACCGATTTCCACACCCGCATCGCCGCCGAACTGGCCGACATCGACGCTCAAGGCCTGACCAAGCCCGAGCGGATCATCGCCTCACGGCAGGGCCCGGTGATCGAGGTCAACGGGCGCAAGGTGCTGAACTTCTGCGCCAACAACTATCTCGGTCTCGCCGGTGACGACCGCGTCGTCGAGGCGGCCAAGGCGGCGACGGAGCGGCGCGGCGCGGGTACGGCCTCGGTGCGCTTCATCTGCGGCACCCAGGACATCCACAAGGAACTGGAAGCGGCCATCGCAGCCTATCTCGGCTTCGAGGATGCGATCCTGTTCGCCGCCGCCTTCGACGCCAACGGCGGCCTGTTCGAGCCCCTGTTCGGAGCCGAGGACGCCATCGTTTCCGACAGCCTGAACCATGCTTCGATCATCGACGGCGTGCGGCTGTGCAAGGCCAAGCGCTATCGCTTCGCCAACTCCGACATGGACGAGCTGGAGACGCAGCTGAAGACGGCCCGGGCCGACGGCGCGCGCAACATCGTCATCGCCACCGACGGCGCCTTCTCGATGGACGGGTACATCGCCCGGCTGAAGGATATCCGCGCGCTGGCCGACAAATACGACGCCTTGATCATGGTCGACGACTGCCACGCAACGGGTTTCCTGGGTCCGCAGGGACGCGGCTCGTTCGCGCACCACGGCGTCGAGATCGACTTCCTCAGCGGGACGTTCGGCAAGGCGCTCGGCGGGGCCATGGGCGGTTTCATCTGCGCCACCAAGCCGGTGGTTCAGCTGCTGAAACAACGCGCCCGGCCCTATCTGTTCTCCAACGCCTTGGCCCCCGCAGTCTGTGGAGCCTCGCTGGAAGCCATCCGCATCGCTCAGGGGTCTGAGGGCGACGCCCTGCGCACGCAACTGACGGCCAATGCCCACCGCTATCGCTCGGCCATGACCGAGGCGGGCTTCGACCTCCTGCCCGGCGAACATCCGATCATCCCGGTCATGCTGGGCGACGCCAAGCTGGCTCAGGATCTCGCGGCGCGGATGCTGGAGCTGGGCGTCTACGTCATCGGCTTCAGCTTCCCGGTGGTGCCTCGCGGCGCCGCCCGGATCCGCAGCCAGATGTCGGCGGCGCATACCTTCGAGCACATCGACCAGACCGTCGCTGCCTTCAAACAGGCGGGCAAGGAACTGGGCGTCATCTAGGTGGAAGGTGGCCAGCACCTCGTCGAGATCGATGGGCGCTCGGTCCTTAGCCGCGCCGACTTCTACGCGGTCGTCGATCGCGTAGATGGGACGCCCGACTGGTTCGGCCATAACCTCGATGCCTTGTTCGATGTCCTGGTCGCCATCTGGCCCAAACCGACACAACTGGTCTGGACCCATGCCGCCGTTTCGGCTGCGGCGATGGGGCCGGACTTCGATATCCTCTCAGGCGTGCTACGAGACGCCGGGAATGAGCCACGATCCCGGTTCACCTTCCGCGCCTTCGACGGCGAGGCGGCGCCGGACATGACGGAGTAAGTACGAATGACCGACACCATGAAAGCGCTGGCCAAGACCGGCCCCGGCATTGGCCTCGAGCTGATCGACGCGCCGGTGCCCGTCGCGGGTCCCGAGGACGTGCTGATCCGCGTTCACCGGACCGCCGTCTGCGGCACCGACATCCACATCTGGAATTGGGACGAGTGGTCCCAGAAGAATGTGCCGACGCCGATGATCACCGGCCACGAGTTCTCGGGCGAAATCGTCGCCATCGGCTCCGACGTGAACCGTCCGCTCAAAATCGGCCAACGCGTCTCGGCCGAGGGTCACGTCATCGACCTCAACTCCGAAGCCGCTCGGGCAGGGCATTTTCATCTCGATCCGCACACGCGCGGCATCGGCGTGAACCGTCAGGGCGCCTTTGCCGAGTTCGTCGTCGCCCCGGCCTTCAACGTCATCGAACTGCCCGACGACGTGTCCGACGACATCGCCTCGATGCTCGATCCGTTCGGCAATGCGGTGCACACGGCTCAGCAGTTCGACCTGTTGGGCGAGGACGTGCTGGTCACCGGCGCCGGCCCGATCGGCATCATGGCCGCCGCCGTCGCACGCCATGCCGGCGCCCGCACCGTGGTTCTGACCGACATCAACGATTACCGCCTCGCCCTCGGCAACAAGGTCGCTCCGGGCGTGCGCACCGTGAATACCTCGCGTGAGGACTTGCGCGACGTGATGAAGGAACTGGGCCTCAAGGTCGGCTTCGACGTGGCGCTGGAGATGTCCGGCTCGCCTATCGCGTTCAAGCAATGCGTCGACACCCTGATCATGGGCGGGGGGATGGCCATGCTGGGTATTCCGTCGCGTCCGATGGAAACTGACTGGGGCGCGATCATCCTCAAGGCGCTGACGATCAAGGGCGTCTACGGGCGAGAGATGTTCACCACCTGGCGCAAGATGCTGGGCCTGCTGAAGGCGGGTCTCGACCTCGAGCCGCTGATCACCCACCGCATGGGTTACGCCGATTACCGCGAGGGCTTCGAGGCAATGAAGTCCGGCCAGTCGGGCAAGGTCGTGCTCAACTGGCAGGACGCCGCGTGACGGCCCGCTTGTGACCGGAGGCTTCGGCGATGCTGTCTGACACGGCCCGCTACGCCATGCGGGCCATGATGGCGCTCGCCGACCGCTATCCACGACCCGCCTCGATCGCCGAGATCGCTCACGACATCTCCGCGCCCCGGAAATACCTGGAAGCGGTGATGCTGCGGCTCAAGCTGGAAGGTCTGCTGACCAGCCAGCGCGGGCGCACCGGGGGCTATGCTCTGGCGCGGCGGGCGGGAGAGATTTCGGTCGCCGACATCATCCGCAGCATGGACGGGCCGCTGGCCCTGACGCCGTGCGCCTCGCGGACCCGGTTCGAGGCCT
>DASVTM010000285.1:0-3046 GCA_036387575.1 Brevundimonas sp. | reverse complement strand
ACGACCGTCCGGGCTTGTGACCCCGCCGGTGATCGACAGGTCGGATGTCTCCGGCGAGCCTTCAAAGGCGTTTCCGTAGCGGGCGTCGATCTGCAACCCTTCAAAATGACGCTTCGTCTTGAAATTCACGACCCCGGAGATCGCGTCGGAACCATAAACTGCAGAGGCGCCTCCGGAGATGGTTTCGATCCCTTCAAGTATGCTGGGTGGGATGATGTTGACGTCGACGACGCCGAAGGCGCTCGACAGGGGCAGACGGCGTCCATCCAGGAGGATGAGGTTTCGCGTTTCGCCCAAACCCCGCAGGTTCAGGGAAGCGCGCCCGCCGTTGGCCACGGCCCCGATGGCGCTCTGGTTCTGTCCCTGAACAAACTGCGGCAGTTGATTCAACGAGGCTTCGACGTTGACTGTCGCTGTCTGTCTAAGCAGCTCCTCGTTTACGGTCACGATCGGACTGGTCGATGCATAGTCCCGCCGGGCGATACGAGACCCGGTGACAACGATCTCTTCGACCGTGTCGCCAGGTTCAGCGCTCTGAGCCTGGGCCTCTGTAGAAGCAGGACCTGCAGCCTGGGCATGGGCGCCTGTCGCTGCCGTGAGTGCCAACGCAGAAATTGACGCAAGTAATACTGAGGTCTTCATTGTGTTTCCCTCCAGCCCCCACTTTGCGTGGAGGTCATTGCTACCGATCGGTTTTGAGACCGTCCTGTTTCAAGCAGCCCAGGGTAGGGGCACGCAGAAACCGTCGGGCCGACGCGTACAAAGCAACGCTATATCAGAATGTACGAACTTGTGCGATAATTACTGCACCGTGAGAGCTGCCAGAACTACTGACTATCTGGATGTCTGGAAGCCCGCGGAGACGGGCGGTCGAGTAAGCAACAAGCAGTCAAGGCGGAGCTAAAGCTGACTGCTGTCTTCAGCCTGTGAAGTATCATCCAGCCAGCTTGGGCCGAATAACTGCCGCAGCACCTAGAACCGGGGGCCCGCATTGGGCGCCGAACCGACAGCTGGCGCCGCAGCGCTGGACGGCGGCTGCTGCTGGGCCTTCAAGGATCCGAGCATGTCGAAACGGGTCCGGCCCGGCCAATCGATGGGGCCGACGTGCTCACCGAGTTCGATCAGTTTCTCGTCCTTCGCGTCATAGCGAGGGGCGCTTACGCCCGGCAGGCTCGGGTCGCCACGGGTCGCGAATGCGACGATCATATTGGACATCGTATCCGACAACGTCCTGTCCACCGCAGTGAAGTTCCGCGTCGTCCGATAGGCGTTGAACGCGTCCAGATTGCCGAACCAGTAGACGATGTCGCCTGCGTGATAGGCGCCTACGGCCGCGGGATCGTGGTCGATGAAGGCCACGCCCGGCGCATAGGGATGGACCCGGGAAAACATATAGCCAAATGCTGGCTGACGCCCCGGCCTGGTCTGATGGGCCGCCCAGTCCCGCGTCGTCATGCCCAGGCTGATGTCGCGCCCCGCGTCCCGGGCGTTTCTCGCCCAGTTCGCGTCCGCAGGGTAGGCCGCCAGAAGTTCATCGGCCTGATCTGGATAGGTGCGGCGAGCGATGGCTTGGTAATCCTCTGCGGAACTCGCTTGAACCAAGGGGCTAAACCCTTCGTCGCGCGTGAATCCGATCAGCAGACCCACATCATTGGCCTCACCGGCCGCAAAGATCTCCTTTGGCGGACGTGGCATGAAATAGCCGTCGATGCTGGGCCCGGTCCGTACCCCACGCACCCCGATGATCCGGTCTGCAGGAAGGCGGCGCATCTCCGCGAGGCTCGAGACCCCCAACGCAGTCTGAAGAGCGACCCCTTGCGCCTCCGCCGCTTCGTTGGTGGCCAAGGCGCCCGCGCCTGCGCCGACGACGTTTCCGCTGAGACCGATGGCGCGATGAAAGAGACCGGCGGAGAGAGGGCTGGCCTGAAGCGCCGAAACCGACATTGATCCAGCAGATTGACCGATCACGGTGACGTTGTCGGCATCCCCGCCGAAGGCTGCGATGTTGTCCTGAACCCACTTCAACGCAGCGACCTGATCGAGATGACCATAGTCCCCCGACGCATGGTGAGGGCTTTCGGCGGTTAGCTCCGGATGGGCCATGAACCCCAGGGCGCCGAGGCGGTAATTGAGCGTGACATAGACGACGCCCTTGGACGCCAGGGTCTCGCCGTTGGCCCACGGCATCGAGGCCGAGCCCCCGCTGAAACCACCGCCATAGATCCACACGACAACCGGGGCTTTCGAAGCCTTGGCGCCAGGTGCGCCCTCCGAAGCCTGCGCTGCCGAGGTTGGGGGCGCCCAGACGTTCACATACAGGCAGTCTTCACTGGTCGGCTCCGCGCCAAAATAGTGGTTCTGACCCGGGCCTCGCATACCTTGTGGGCACATGGGCGGGAACGCGACCGCTTCACGAACACCGGTCCAGGCCTGAACGGGCTGGGGCTCACGCCAACGAAGGTCTCGCAAGGGCGGCGCAGCGAAGGGGATGCCGAAATAGGTACGGACGCCGGACGCGAGAGCCGAGCCCGCGACCTGACCGGAAGCCAGTCGCACCGGATCCCCGCCGACGGGCCGTTCCATAATCTGGGCATTGGCGGCCGCTGTTGACGACAGCGCCAGAAGAGTCGTGAATGCGAGCGTACGGAGCTTCATTGTGCGTTTCCCGCCCGGTTCTGCACCGCCGCCGTCGGCGAGCTGCCGGACCCGTTATTTTGGTGGTAGCTGACGCGACAGATAGGCGTGGATAGTGGCGAGGTCCTCGTCGCTGGCGCTCAGACCCATGTTCTGCATCTGACCGATGATCTCCGCCCACTGCTGAGGCGTACGACCGACAGCCGTCACGGTGTCTATCCCGTGACAGGAGCCACATTCCTTCTGGACCACTTCGCGCCCGGCTCCGGCCGGAAGACCGGCGGTGACAATCGGCGGCCGGGCAGCAGGCGCGGCCGCACTTCCTCCAGCAGGTCGGACGGGAGTTGGCGGAGGTGTCTGGGCCGCAGGTTTGACAGGAGCCGTCGATGTCGCTGCGACGACAGGCGTCGCC
>DASVTM010000284.1:0-3977 GCA_036387575.1 Brevundimonas sp. | reverse complement strand
CCCCGGAGGTTTCCCTCCGGGGCGATATTACGAGGCCGGGGGCCTGGGCGGCAGGCTTCCTAGTTGAACAGACCCGCGATCACGGCGGTGATCAGGCCACCGTTGGTGCCGGCAAGCACGACATCATTGCCGTTGCGGACGTAGTGGTAGCCGCGGGGCGGGGCGCGCAGGCCGTAACGGTTGTAATCGCTGACGACATAGCTGTTGTACGAGCTCGGCAGACGTTGGCCGTAACCATAGACCTGATAGCGGGTGCCGCGCGGCTGCTGCCAGCGACCGGCGTTGTAGCGGCGTTCGGCGCGTTGATAGCGGGAATAGGCGCGCTGGTCCTGACGGTACTCGCGGCGATCATCACGGGCGTCGCGGCGGTCTTCGCGGCGATCGTCCCGGGCGTCCTGGCGGTGCTCGCGGCGGTCCTGACGGTCATCCTGGCGCTGTTCCTGGCGGTGCTCCTGACGATTACCGTGCGATTGGGCGCTGGCCGTCGAAGCCAGACCCAGCGAACCGGCGGCGATGGCGGCGGCGATGGCTGTAGTGACGAACTTCTTCATGGCGAGTTATCCTTTGAACAGTCGAACCGTTCGACTTGCCCTCAGACTAGTCCCGGCCCCTTGAGCCGAACCTGAACGCCATTGCTCAGGTAAGGTTCAGGCTGCCGCCGCGGTTTCGCCCCGTTCTGAGGTCGCTCGTATGGCCGGGCGACCACCGCCTGCGCGGTTCATCAGGGACGCCAGCGCGGCGAAATCGATCGGTTTGTTCAGATAGGCATCCGCGCCGGCATCCAGTCCCGCGACGTGATCTTCGCTGCGAGCCGAGGCCGACAGCACGGCGATGGGCGTCTCGGCGTTGGCGCCGGTCTGGCGGATCAGCCGTGTGGCGCTGAGACCGTCCATAACCGGCATGTTGACGTCCATGATGATCAGGTCGAACGCCTGCTCACGGGCCATGTCCACGGCGATCTGGCCATTCTCAGCCGAGGCGGTGGCGTGGCCGGCCGAACCCAGCCAGGCTTCCAGGATCATCCGGTTGACCGGGTGATCCTCGACGACAAGCACGCTCAGCGACTGGCCTGCATCGATTTCGGCGGCCGTGGGCTCGGCCGCGACGACCGCGCTCCACTCGACCACTTCAGCCTCGACGGAGAAGGTGAAGGTAGAACCCTCTCCTACCGCCGAGTTCACCGTGATGTCGCCGCCCATGATGTTGGCCATGCGCCGGGCGATGGTCAGGCCCAGCCCGGTGCCGCCGAAACGGCGCGTCGAGGAGGCGTCCACCTGGGTGAAGGGCTGGAACAGCCGCGCCAGATCCTCGGGGCTGATCCCCGCGCCTGAATCCTTGATGGCGAAATCGAAGGCGACCCGCTGATCCGAGAGCCTGCGCGAGCTGATGGTGTAATGGATGACGCCCCGCTCGGTGAACTTCACGGCGTTGGACAGCAGGTTGTGGATCACCTGACAGACCCGCAAGGGATCGCCACGCACGATCGATGGGGCGTCACCTTCAAAGGTCGAGACGAACTCGATGCCCTTGGCTTCTGCCTGAGCCATGAACGGTCCGGTGACCCGGCGATGCAGGTCTTCTAGCGACACGTCGACGGTCTCGAACGTCATCTTGCCGGCCTCGATCTTGGTCATGTCGAGGATGTCGTTGAGCAGGCTTAGCAGGTTGTCGCCCGAGTTCCGGATGATCGACAGATAGTCGCGCTGGGTGCTCTCAAGTCGCGTCGCGCTCAGCAGTTGCGCTGCGCCCAGCACGCCGTTCATAGGCGTGCGCAGTTCGTGCGAGATGACCCCGAGGAAGCTCGACTTGGCGGTATTGGCGGCGTCGGCCTTGTCGCGAGCGCTCTGGAGCTCCTCGATCAGGTGCGCCTGATGCTCCTGGAACGCGCGGATACGCTCTTCACGCAGCATGGTCATGGTCACCAGCACGAACATACCGGCGACTGTGAATGGCAACACGGCCAGGAACGGCCAGAACAGGGGACCGCCCCACAGGCTTGTCAGAATGATCAGGCCGGCGATGCCGTAGGGCGAAGAGATGACGATGGCCTGACGCGGTGCGCCTCTCAGCTGGGCGAACACGAGGACATAGCCGGAGATCAGCAGCGCAACCGCCAAAGCATGCCCGAAAGGCTCGCCTGAAAACCATGCCAGTAACGGCGCGGCGGCCCAGGCACAGGTGGTGATGGTGGCGACCGCCGGAAAGATCAGACCCCAGCCCGATCCGACCTTGTCGGCCATGCGTTTTTCAAAGGCGCCGCGGATCGCACCGGCCATCAGGGTCACCGCGAACCAGACCAGCGCCTTGGTCCATCCGATGGTCCCCAACAGGCCCACTGCCCAACTGGCGATGATCAGATAGCGCAGATACTGGGTCTGCAGGATGGCGGTCAGGGCCTGGGCGGCCTCGCCGGCTCCGCCCACGAGTCCCTTGCCGATACCTTCGGATCCAACCATCGATATTCCCGGAAAACTGAAGGCCCGGGAGCACGCTACGTATAAGTGTCTAAGACGAAGTGAACGTTGTATTCCTTGATCGGCCGTCAGGCTTCTTCCGGCGTCAGCGCCTTGATCGACAGCGCATGGACCGGACCGGCCAATTCCTCGGCCAGCAGAGCGTTGATGGCGCGCTGCCGTGCAACGCGGTTCTGACCGGCAAAGGCCTGCGACACGATCGTCAGGTTGAAGTGACTCTCGCCGCCCGACTTGCCGTCCATCCCGCCTTCGTGATGGTGTCCGGCATGCCGCCAGCTCTCATCTTCGAGCTCCAGACGGCTCGGAGACAGGGCGGATGTCAGTTTTTCGCGGATAATCGTCGCGATAGGGCCTTCCGGCATCGATGCGTCCTTGATGAGGTCCAAATCCACCTTACACTTAGGCCAATGGCTGCGTCGTTCGAATACACACCCCGTTTCAAAGATATGCGGATCAAGCCGCTGAAGGCCGGCGAGGCCGAGGCTGAGCAGGATGTTCTGCGTCTGAAGCCCGGCGAGAAGCCGTGCGACCACCCCGACTGCCGCAAGGCCGCGACGGCCAAGGCGCCCAAGTCGCGCGAGCGGCTGAACGATTTCTACGAGTTCTGTCAGCCTCATGCGGCCGAGTACAACAAGGCGTGGAATTTCTACGCCGGTATGAACGAGGCCCAGATCCGCGCGGCCAAGGAAAACGAGGCCATGACCGGCGGCCGTCCCACCTGGGACATGAAGGCCTCCAAGAACAGCCGTGAGGCCGCGACCTTCGCCGCCAAGATGGGCACCGCCACCACAGCCGGGACCGGTTCGTGGCGTGACAGCTACGGCCTGTTCGGTCGCAAGGGCGATCAGGCCCCGCAATCACCCACCGAGGATCGTCGCGTCGGCAAGATCGAACGCGGCGCCCTGGCCGACCTGGACCTCGAGCCTGGCGTCAGCAAGGAAGTCATCAAGGCCGCCTATCACGACCTGCTGAAACGCTGCCACCCCGACCACAATCAGGGCGACCGCGGCGCCGAGGCCAAACTGGTCCGCGTCATCAAGGCCTACAAGACGCTCAAGAAAGCCGGTCTGGCCGTCTAGTCCCTCAAGCCGCGACCTTCGTGCGGAACTCCCGCACCAGGTCGCGCAGCTTGCCCAGATCGCCCATGGCCATCTCCGACTTGGCCACCAGCGCCTCGCCCAGACACGCGGTCTTCGCCATCACGCCGTTGCCTGCCTCGGTCATACTGACCCGGACCTCGCGTTCGTCGGTCTGACTGCGGGCACGGCTGACCAGCCCCGCCGCCTCCAGCCGCTTGACCAGCGGCGTGATCGTGCTCGGCTCCAGCGACAGCCGCGTCGCCAGTCCGCCGACGGTCAGAAAGCCCCCACTCCCCGTGTCGTTCAGCGCATTCAGCACCAGATACTGCGGATAGGTGATCCCCAGCTCATCCAGCATCGGCTTGTACAGCCGCGTCACCGCCATCGACGCGGAATACAGGGCGAAACACAGATGGTCGTCGAG
>DASVTM010000283.1:0-4193 GCA_036387575.1 Brevundimonas sp. | reverse complement strand
GCCGAAGAAACGTAAGACGGGCGAAGCGGACCATGAACACTCTCGGGGGGCTTAGTCGGGATATGCCGACCCAAACGCCTGCCGTCCGCCTGCGTCAAGTCGCCACGGCCGTTGGACTGTCATCCGGCGATGTTTCGACACCGAAATCTTCTTGCATCCGGCCCCGCTTCCGGGCGTAGCTTCGCGCACCGCTGTTCAGGATGACATCATGTCGAAGTCGCTTCTCGTCGCCGCCTCCATCGCCATCCTCGGAGCGACCGCGCTTTCGGGCTGCCTGATCGTCTCCAGCAGTTCGGACGAGAAGACCATTGTCGCCATGCCGGGTGAACACCTGACCCAGGTAGAAGAGAACGCCTACGCCGCCGCAATCGCGGACCCATTGCGTCCGGCAGGCGAAGTCGAGCGCGATCCGTTGCGCAAGCCCGCCGAGATGCTGGCTTTCGCCCAGATCGACGCCGGTGACCGCGTCGCCGACATCCGCCCCGAAGAGGGCTATTTCACCCGCCTGTTCGCTCGCTCGGTAGGGCCGGCTGGTCGCGTCTACGCCTTCGTGCCCAACCAGACGGCGGGCAAGGAAAACGCCTTTGGCGACACGCTCGCAGCGGCTTATCCGAACGTGAACCGGATCACCGGCAACCTCGACATCATGACCTTCCCCGAGCCACTCGACGTGGTCTTCATGGGCCAGGAATACCATGACTTCACCATCCCCCGCTTCGGGGTCGACGTGGCCAAGATGAATGCGGCCGTGTTCGCGGCGCTCAAGCCAGGCGGTCTTTACGTCATTCTCGACCACCAGTCGGCGGCGGGCGCGGGCATCAGCGTCTCAGGCACTCTGCACCGCATCGAAGGCGCCGAGCTGCGTCGCGAGGTCGAGGCCGCAGGCTTCGTCTTCGACGCTGAAACCACCGCCGTCGCCAACCCCGATGACGATCATTCGCTGTCGGTGTTCGACCCTGCCATCAAAGGCAAGACCGACCAGTTCGTCTATCGCTTCCGCAAGCCGGGCTGAGCTGAAGCGTAACAGATCGCCAGCTTCGCTATTGAGAACCGTTATCAATTAGGGGGTTAGGGCGTTTTGTCCATCCGATTTCGTGGACAGAAAGCGGCAATCGGCGCAAATAGCCGCCACGTTTCCGCGTGAAAGTCCGCCATCTTGTACGACTACAAGGCCGCCTTCAAAACCGCCGTCGATCAGGTCAAGGGTGAAGGGCGCTATCGCGTCTTCGCCGATCTCAAGCGCGTGCGCGGTCAATTCCCCAAGGCCGTGCGGCGTCGTGATGACGGATCCGAGCAGGACGTCGTCATCTGGTGCTCCAACGACTACCTCGGCATGGGTCAGCATCCGGTCGTGCTCGAGGCCATGCAGGCCGAGATCGACGCCGTGGGCGCAGGCGCGGGCGGCACGCGTAATATCTCCGGCACGACACGTTCGGCGGTCGATCTGGAAGCCGAGCTGGCCAGCTGGCACCAGAAGGAAGCTGCCCTGCTGATGACTTCGGGCTACGTGGCCAACGAGGCGACCCTGACGACGCTGCAGCGAATCCTGCCCGGTCTGGTGGTTTTTTCCGACAGCCTGAACCACGCCTCGATGATCGCCGGCATCCGCAACGGCGGCTGCGAGCGTCACGTCTTCATGCACAATGATCTGGCGCATCTGGAACAACTGCTGGCCGCAGCGCCCGTGAATGCGCCCAAGCTGATCGCCTTCGAGAGCGTCTATTCGATGGACGGCGACATCGCCGATCTGGCCGGGACCATCGCGCTGGCGAAGAAGTACGGCGCGATGACCTATCTGGACGAGGTCCATGCAGTTGGCCTGTACGGTCCGACGGGTGCGGGCGTGGCCGAACGTGACGGTCTGCTGGACGGTATCGACATCGTCGAATGCACACTCGGCAAGGCCATCGGCGTCATGGGCGGCTATATCGCCGCCGACGCCATGATCATTGATGCGGTGCGATCGTGGGCTTCCGGCTTCATCTTCACCACCAGCCTTCCGCCTGCTTTAACCGCCGGAGCGCTCGCCTCGGTGCGCCACCTCAAGGCGCATCCGGAGCTGCGCGTCGCTCATCAGGAGCGCGCCCAGACCCTCAAGGATCGCTTCGCCGCCGCCGGGATTCCGGTGATGCCGAGTGAAAGCCACATCGTCCCGGTTTTCGTGGGCGACCCGGTCCATACCAAGATGATCTCGGACATGCTGCTCGAAGAGTTCGGCGTGTATGTCCAGCCGATCAACTATCCGACCGTGCCCAAGGGCACCGAGCGCCTGCGCTTCACACCCTCGCCGAACCACGACGACGCAATGATGGACGCCTTGGTCTCGGCCATGGACAAGCTCTGGACCCACTGCCACATCACCCGGATGCCTGCGGCGGCGTGATGAGTGACCCTCTGGGTGAGGTCATCGTCGAATCCACGCGCAACGGCGTCTACCTGAAGGTCACCGCCGTTCACGTGGCGACCGGGACCGAGGCGACGGCGGTCGGGCCAGCTGCCGAACCAAAGGCGGTCGAGCGGCTGGCGATCACCAAGCTTCAGCGGTTATTGTCACGGGCCTGACACTACATGTTGTGGTCAGGCGTGGCTGAGCCTAGATAGGCGCACCCTCCGACGCAGCCCCAGGACCGCCGCCCGTGACCGCTTCCTTCGTCCACGACGCCTATTTCTCGCGCGGTCTCGCTGACGCCGATCCCGAGGTCTTCAGCGGCATTCAGGGTGAACTGGGTCGTCAGCAGGAGCAAATCGAGCTTATCGCGTCCGAGAACATTGTCTCCAAGGCCGTGCTGGAGGCTCAAGGCTCTGTTCTTACGAACAAATATGCCGAGGGTTACCCCGGTCGTCGCTATTATGGCGGCTGCGAATACGTCGACATCACCGAAGATCTGGCCCGTGAACGCGCCAAGGAATTGTTCGGTTGCGCCTTTGCGAATGTCCAGCCGCATTCGGGCGCACAGGCCAACCAGGCGGTGTTCTTCGCCTTGCTGCAGCCCGGCGACACCTTCCTCGGCATGGATCTGGCCGCTGGCGGTCACCTGACCCACGGTTCGCCCGCCAACCAGTCCGGCAAGTGGTTCCGGCCGGTGACCTACAAGGTGCGTGAAGACAACCATCTGATCGACTACGACCACGTCGCCGAAATGGCGGAGAAGGAAAAGCCGAAGCTGATCGTGGCCGGCGCCTCGGCCTACAGCCGCCACATCGATTTCAAGCGCTTCCGCGAGATCGCCGACAGCGTCGGCGCATACCTGTTCGTGGACATGGCCCACTATGCCGGTCTGGTCGCGGGCGGGGCCTATCCCGATCCGTTGCCCCACGCCCACGTCGTGACGACCACGACGCACAAGACTCTGCGCGGTCCGCGCGGCGGCATGATCCTGTCCAACGACATGGATCTCGGCAAGAAGATCAACTCGGCCGTCTTCCCGGGTCTGCAAGGCGGG
This sequence comes from Brevundimonas sp., assembly GCA_036387575.1. Classification (GTDB taxonomy): domain Bacteria; phylum Pseudomonadota; class Alphaproteobacteria; order Caulobacterales; family Caulobacteraceae; genus Brevundimonas. The sequence goes on along the minus strand of DASVTM010000283.1, from coordinate 750 downwards.
CCGCTGGAGCATGTGATCGCCGCCAAGGCTGTGGCCTTCGGTGAGGCGCTGAAGCCTGAGTTCAAGCTCTATGCGAAACAGGTGGTCGCCAATGCTCAGGCCATGGCCGCCGTTCTGATCGAGCGCGGGCTGGCGATCGTTTCGGGCGGCACCGACAGCCACCTCATGCTCGTCGATCTGCGTCCCAAGGGCGTGACCGGCAAGGCGACCGAGCTTCAGCTCGAGCATGCTCTGATGACCTGCAACAAGAACGGCGTACCATTCGATACCGCGCCGTTCACGGTCACCTCGGGCGTCCGTCTGGGTACGCCTGCGGGCACCACGCGCGGCTTCGGCGTCGAGGAATTCCAGCAGATCGGTCACTGGATCGCCGACGTCGTCTCATCGATGAATGGCGGCGACGAGGCTGATCCTGCGGTGATCGCCGAGGTCGCCGGCAAGGTGCGCGACCTCACGCGCCGCTTCCCGATTTACGGATAACCGACGGATGAAATGCCCGTTTTGCGGCAATCAGGATACGCAGGTGAAGGACAGCCGGCCGTCGGACGACGGTTCGGCCATCCGTCGTCGGCGGTCGTGCCCGCAATGCAGTGGGCGTTTCACGACTTTTGAACGGGTACAACTGCGCGAACTGATGATCCTGAAGCGTAACGGTCGTCGGGCGCCCTTCGACCGTGACAAGCTGGAGCGGTCGCTGAACGTCGCCCTGCGCAAACGTCCGGTTCAGTCCGAGCAGATCGAGCAGCTGGT
>DASVTM010000282.1:0-3376 GCA_036387575.1 Brevundimonas sp. | reverse complement strand
TCTGCGCTCGATGGGCGTGGCCACCTCGGGACCGCCGCCATTCGGACCCAAGGACCGGTCCAGCTTTTTGCAGGCGCTCGATCAGGCGGTGGTCAGGGCGAAGCGGGCGCTGGCGCTGCAGGCTGCGTCGGGGGCGTCCCGGTGACGACGATCCCCGAGGACGAGCTGGAGTTCCACTTCTATCGCGCAGGCGGGCCGGGCGGGCAGAACGTCAACAAGGTCTCGACTGCCGTGCAGATGCGGTTCGACGCCAAAAACTCGCCGTCCCTGCGCGACCCGGTGCGCGAGCGGCTGATGAAGCTGGCGGGCAGTCGGCTGACGCTGGACGGCGTGATCCTGATCACAGCCGTCCGTCACCGCACCCAGGAGCGCAACCGCGCCGACGCCATCGAGCGGCTGCAGGAACTGGTCGACAAGGCGTCGGTGGCTCCGGTCTACCGCGTCCCGACCCGCCCGACGCGGGCCTCGAAGGAGCGGCGTCTGGTGGCCAAGTCGCACCGGTCCGGCATCAAGAGCGGGCGCGGTCGGCCGGTCGGGAACGACTGACCAGCGCTGCGGCCCGGTTCACGTGGCGGGTGTGGTCACCGGAGGCGCAGCGGGCGCCGGGCGGAACAGGAGCACGGTGACCTTGCCCTCATCGTCCTGACCCACGATCCACTGGGTGGGGGCGTTGGCGAACATGACGAGGAACAGCTCGGCGCCGTTCTCCGTAGCGACGTGCGACACACCATTCAGTGAGCCAAAGCCTTTCACGAGAGAGGTCAGGGTCTCAGCACGTTCCCGGACCTTGCCTGCGAGATCCGGGGTCATGTCCGCATAGTTCGGCGTGCCGGACTGCAAGGCAGCGATGGTCTTCTTGAGCGCCGTTTCCGCAGCAGCGACCTTCGCGGGATCGGACGGGGTAACCGCCGGCGGAGTAGCTGGCGCGGGCGTTGGTGCAACTTGCGCCGGGCGGTCGAAGGTGTTGGGCAGGGTCCCGGCGGCGCCGGTGGCCGGCCTAGCTGCTGGCTGTGCAGTTGGCGTGGCCGGCGACTGGGCGAAAGCAGCGCCGGCCATGGGCAGTATCAGAGCGGCGGCGACCGCGAGGCCGATCTTCAAAGCAATCTTGGTCATAGGGAAAACTCCGGCGAAACCTGTCGTCAGCGACTGATGAGCGCCCAAATAGACAGAACAAGGGCGGCCACAGACGCGCTTGTGGCGACGCTGACACAAACCACCAGCCATGCCGGGGTTCCCCGGGCCTGCACCACGACGGTCTCAGGGCGGGGCGGTTCCTGCACCAGCCTCGACAGGGCGCGGGCTCCAGAGATCAACTCGCGGACCCCGTCACGGACTTGGGCGCGAGGTCCGAGCTCGCGCAGGATCCAGCGCTCGACGACCGGCTGGGCGGCGGCCCACAGGTCGTGGTCGGGGTTGAGGCGGCGCGCAACCCCCTCGACCGAGACCATCGTCTTCTGCAGCAGGATCAGCTCGGGCCGCAGATGCATGTCGAAAAGAGCGGTGATTTCGAACAGCTGTCCGAGAAGCCGGCCCATCGACACCTGGGAGGCGGCGCGACCGATGACCGGCTCGCCGACGGCCCGCAGCGCCTGCGCAAACGCCTCGACCGAGTGGTGCGGGGGGACATAGCCGGCCTCGAAATGGACGCGGGCGATGCGCGGATAGTCGCGGTTCAGGAAGCCCCACAGGATTTCCGCCAGGTAGCGGCGCTCGCCGGGGCCGAGGCGACCGACGATGCCGAAGTCGACGGCGACCAGCTCCGCCGGAGCCGAAGCGAACAGGTTGCCCTCGTGCAGGTCGGCGTGGAACGTGCCGTAGTCGAGCGCCTGAACGAGGAAGGCGCGCACCACGTTGTCGGCGAGGGCGTTCTTGTCGAGCCCCGGCTGCTCGGCGGCGAGCGGATCGGTCATGGGGACGCCCTGCGCCCACTCCAGCGTCAGAACGCGCTTGCCGACACCGTCCCAGACGACGCCGGGCGCAGTCATGTGGCCACCGCCTTCGGCAGTGGCCTTCTCCATGATGTCCTTCATCTCGGAGGCGGCAGCGGCCTCGAGACGCATGTCCAGCTCCAGCTCCATCGAGCGGGCGATGGTCTCGACGAAGGCGTCGGGTTCCAGCCGGCGGGCGACCGGCACGAGGCGATGCACCATCCGGGCCGCCAGTCGCATGGCGTCCAAGCCACGGATGACACGTCGTTCGACGCCGGGGCGCAGGACCTTGACCGCGACCTTGCGACCATCGGCCAGCCAGGCCGGATGGGCCTGAGCCAGCGAGGCGGCTCCGATCGGGTCGCCGAAATCGATGTAGAGGCTCTCAACCGACCGCCCGAGCGAGCGTTCGATCTCGCGTCGCGCCTGATCGGTAGGGAAGGGGGCCAACTTGTCCTTCAGGCGGCCGAGATCGGTGGCGAACTCCCCGCCGAAGATGTCGGCGCGGGTGGCGAGGACCTGACCCAGCTTGATGGCGACGGGACCCAGATGCTCGAAAGCCTTGCCGAGCCGCTGGCCGGGTCGACCCTCGCGGCCTTCGCGCCCGGCGAACAGATGGAGGAAGCCCGCGATCGGCCGAGCCCACGCGGGCAGCAGGGGCGTGATCTCGCGTGGGATAAGCGCGTCATGGCGCGCCAACACCGAGCCCCAACTCATCAGTCGCCAGGCGGCGCTCAGCGGGTCGCGCACCTTCACCGTTTTCGGCGCGGCGGGTGCGACCCGATAGTACGCGGGGTTAGGCGGCGGAGGCTGCGTGCTCAGATCGCCCACCCAAAATGCAGCGCTGCGACCCCACCGGACAGGTTGGTCGCCGACACGTTGCGGAACCCTGCAGTCTCGATCATCGCCTTGAACGCCGATTGGTCCGGGAAGCGGCGGATGCTCTCGACCAGATACTGGTAGCTGTCGCGATCGTGGGCGACCCACTGGCCGATGGCGGGAATGGCGTTGAAGGACCAGGCGTCATAGGCTTTGCGGATGACCTCGGTCGTAGGGCGCGAGAACTCGAGGCACATGAACCGGCCGCCGGGCTTAAGCACGCGGCGCGCCTCGGACAGGGCCACGGCGATGTCGGCGACGTTGCGGATGCCGAAGCTGATCGAATAGGCGTCCACCGAGGCGTCGGGCAGGGGCAGGGACATGGCGTCGCCTACGGTCCACTGCATTTCGGGCTCGCCGCCCTTTTCGACCCCGGCCAGGATCATTTCGGCATTGTAGTCGAGTACGATGACCGAGGCGTCTTCGCCGCCGCGACGCTCCTGTGCGCGGCGCGCCATTTTCGAATAGCGGCGGGCCATGTCGCCCGTGCCGCCCGCGACATCGAGGATGGTCTCGCCCGGGCGGGGGTTTAGTTTAGCGGCGGCGGCGTCCTTCCACAGACGGTGGAC
>DASVTM010000281.1:0-1780 GCA_036387575.1 Brevundimonas sp. | reverse complement strand
CTTGTCGGTGGCTCGCGCGGCGGCGTAGCGCTGGCCCAGCTCGAGCTGGGCGAAGAAGTCGCCCCGGAAGGCTGCGCGGCGAAGGGCCCGCAGTCCTGCTTCCTGAGCATTGAACTCGGAACCGGTGAAGGAGGCGGGACGGGGACAGGCGTTGGCCGCAGCGTTCCCGCCCTGACGCCAGAATGCGACGCCCCGATCTCCACAACTCGCGACAGATCCCGCGACGACGGCCAGCACGACGACAGCGGCAACCGCCGCCGGTCCACGCATGCGGCGCGCGCGAGGTTCATCCCGGTGAGTGTCGTCTCCGTCGCTCATCTCGTTCCGAATCCCTTTGCGCGGCGTTTTCCGAACGAGCGGCGTTAACCATTCCGCAAACCGGCGTTCGGGTCCAGTGACAACGCTGTATGGTTAACACTGTTATGCGAGAAAGCGTTGCCATAAACTTGACAATATCGAGCTTTCTCCGATTGCTTCTTACATTACAGATGCTTGGCTTAGTCGCCCGACAGGCGAGTGCGTTATTGTGCGCACAGCACTCTGACGCTCGCGCGCGCCGGGCAACGCGCCTATATGAGCTGCTACCGCCGCACCGACCCTTCCAGAGTTCACAATGTCCTACATCGCCCGCTCGGATCGCCCCGCAGACAAGGCCGAAGCCTATGCCGAGGTCGAGGCCGAAATCCTTGCGGTTCTCGACGGCGAGCCGAACCGGATCGCCCGGATGGCCACGGTCGCCTCGATGCTGGCCGACGCCTTCGACGCCTATTTCTGGACCGGGTTCTATGTCGTCGATGCAGACAAACCGCGCGAACTCGTGGTCGGTCCCTATCAAGGGACGCTCGGCTGTCTAAGGATTGCGTTTGGTCGCGGCGTCTGCGGAACGGCGGCCGAGACCGGCCAGACCCAGCTGGTCCCCGACGTCCACGCCTTCCCGGGTCATATCGCCTGCGACAGCCGCTCCGAGAGCGAGGTCGTGGTTCCGGTGTTCGACGCCTCGGGCGCCTTGATCGCCGTGTTCGATGTAGATGCGACCGAGAAGGCTGCATTCGACGAAGTCGACGCCAGCGCGCTGGAGCGTTTGCTCAAGGCCGTCTTCGCCGCCTAGGTTCGTCATCTGCGAAGGACCGATCCCATGCCGACCGAAATCTGGAGAAGCGTCCTTTATCTGCCGGCGTCCAACGCCCGGGCCATCGAGAAGGCGCGCACCCTGCCCTGCGACGTCGCCGTGCTGGATCTGGAAGACGCCGTGGCGCCCGAAGCCAAGGCCGAGGCTAGAGCGGCTGCGGTAGAGGCTGTGCTGTCCGGAGGGTTCGGGCCGCGTCTGGGCGTACGGATCAACGGGCTCGATACCGAATGGGGTGCAGATGACCTCGCGGCGTTGGCGAGGACGGGCGTCTCCCTGATCGTCGCGCCCAAGGTCGAGAGCAGCGAAGCCGTCCATGCCCTCAACGCCGCCCTGCCGGCCAGCGCCGCTCTGATCGCCATGATCGAGACACCCGCCGCACTGATGCGGCTGGAAAGCATCGCCGCGGCTGGCGGCGCGCTCGCGGGACTGATGCTGGGCGTAAACGATCTGGCTGCAACGCTGGGCACAGGCTCATCCTCAGACCGCGAGCCGCTGAAGCCCTGGCTGGCGGCAACGGTTGCCGCGGCGCGCATGCATGGACTGATCGTGCTGGACGGAGTGTTCAACCGGATAGACGACGGCGACGGCTTCGACGCCGAATGCGCGCAAGGCCGACTCTATGGCTTCGACGGCAAGAGCCTGATCCATCCG
>DASVTM010000280.1:0-4803 GCA_036387575.1 Brevundimonas sp. | reverse complement strand
ATCGCGCTGGACGGTGACATCGACGCCTTCTGGGCCGAGGGATCGCCTGTGGCCCGCGTCGGTTTGGCGGCGGCCTTGTTCCATCCGACGACCGGCTATTCGCTGCCGGATGCGGTTTCGACGGCGCGGATGATCGCCGGCCTCAGCGACCTGTCGTCGGCCTCGCTGCGGTCGGCGACCGAGCAGCGATCCAAGTCCCTGTGGGCGGAGCGCGCCTTCTATCGGCTGCTTGACCGTATGTTGTTCAAAGCGGCCGAACCGGGGGAACGTTGGAAGGTCCTGCGCCGTTTCTATGGTCTATCCGAAGCGATTGTGCGGCGGTTCTACGCAGGACGCAGCACGACGCTGGACAAGGTACGGCTGCTTGCGGGAAAACCGCCCGTGCCCGTCGTCAAAGCCATGCGTCAGTTGCGCGAGACACGGTCTGGAGCCGCCGCATGAGAGATATCGTCGCCAAGCGAGCCGTGGTGATCGGCGCAGGGTTCGGCGGCATTGCCCTGGCGATCCGCCTGCAACGTGCAGGCGTGCATACGACCCTGCTGGAGAAGCGCGACAAGCCCGGCGGCCGCGCCTACGTCTGGCATGAAGAGGGCTTCACCTTCGACGCCGGTCCGACCGTCATCACCGATCCCGCCTGTCTGGAAGCGCTGTTCGACGGCACGGGCAGCCAGCTGTCCGACTATGTCGACATGCTGCCGGTCAATCCGTTCTACCGGCTGTGCTGGGAAGACGGGACGGTGTTCGACTACGCCAACGATCAGGCCGAGCTGGACCGCCAGATCGAGGCCCTCAACCCCGCCGACGTCGAGGGTTACCGCCGCTTCCACGCCTATTCGGAGGAGCTGTATCAAGAGGGCTATCTGAAGCTGGGCGCCGTGCCGTTCCAGTCCTTCTGGTCGATGATCAAGGCGGCGCCCGAGCTGGCGCGGCTGGAGAGCTGGAACAGCGTCCATGCCATGGTCGCCCGGTTCATCGAGGAGCCGCACCTGCGTCAGGCGTTCAGCTTCCATACGCTGCTGGTTGGCGGTGATCCGTTCAAGACGTCGAGCGTCTATGCCCTGATCCACGCGCTGGAGCGGCGTGGCGGGGTCTGGTTCGCGCGCGGCGGCACCGGCGCGCTGATCGCGGGCCTGGTCAAGTTCTTCAAGGATTTGGGCGGCGACTTCCGGCTCAACGCGCCGGCCGACCGCATCGAGGTCGAGGGCGAGCGCGTCACCGGGGTTCGGCTTGAAGGCGGCGAGGTCGTGCCCGCCGACATGGTCGCGTCCAACGCCGACGTGGTCCACACCTATGAGAAGCTGCTCGGCCATGCGCCACGCGGTCCGGCCAAGGCCAAGTCGCTCAAGTCGAAGCGGTTCTCGAACTCGCTGTTCGTGCTACATTTCGGGCTCAAGACGCCGCAGCCGCAACTGGCCCACCACACCATCTGCTTCGGCGCGCGCTACCGCGAACTGATCGCCGAGATCTTCAAGGGACCGGAGCTGCCCGAGGACTTCTCGCTGTATCTGCACGCGCCCTGCGCCACCGATCCGTCGATGGCGCCCGAGGGGATGTCGAGCCACTACGTCCTGTCGCCTGTGCCGCATCTGGGCGCGGCGGACATCGACTGGGAGGTTCAGGGGCCGCTCTATCGCGAGAAGATCATCGACTACCTCGAAGAGCGCTACATCCCGAACCTGCGCCGCGATCTGGTCACCACCCGCATCTTCACACCCGCCGACTTCAAGGAAGACCTCAACGCCCACCTCGGCAGCGCCTTCTCGCTGGAGCCGATCCTGACCCAGAGCGCCTGGTTCCGGACCCACAACCGGGACGACAAGATCCCCAACCTGTATGTCGTGGGGGCCGGCACCCATCCGGGCGCAGGCATCCCGGGCGTGGTTGGCTCGGCGAAGGCCACCGCAGGCCTGATGCTGGAACAGGCCGGCGTCGCCAGCGCTCGAACGCCCGCATGACCGACGCCGTCCTCGCCGCCTCGAAGGAGTCGATCGTCAAGGGGTCCAAGAGCTTCCGCTCGGCCTCGCGCCTGTTCGATCCGGCGGTGCGCGAGGACGCGTGGCTGCTGTACGCCTGGTGCCGTCGTTGCGACGACGAGATCGACGGTCAGGACCACGGCTTCGGTCATGAGGAGCTGTCGGAAGACGAGCAGAAGCGGCGGCTGGAAGGCCTCTATCGCCAGACCCGCCGAGCGTTGGCGGGAGAGCGGATGGACGACCAGACGTTTGCGGCCTTCCAGCGCGTGGCCCTGCGTCACCGGCTGCCGGAGCGCTGGCCGCTCGACCTGCTCGACGGGTTCGCCATGGATGTCGAGCACCGCGAGTACCGGACGCTGGACGACGTCATGGCCTATTGCTGGCATGTCGCGGGCGTCGTCGGGGTGATGATGGCGCGGGTCATGGGCGTGTTCGACAACGAGGTCCTGCGTCGCGCCCAGGATCTGGGGCTGGCGTTCCAACTGACCAACATCTCGCGCGACGTTCTCGAGGACGCGCAGAATGGCCGGGTCTATCTGCCGGCCGACTGGCTGATCGAGGCGGGGCTGGAGCCGACAGCCGAGGCCGTGGCCGATCCGAACAACCGCGCCGCTGTGCATGCCGTGACCGCGCGCCTGCTGGCCGCTGCCGAGCCCTATTACGACAGCGCTCGGGTGGGTCTGCGTGGGCTGCCGTTCCGGTCGTCGATGGCGATCGCGGCGGCGCGCGGCGTGTATCGCGAGATCGGTCGCAAGGTGATCAGGCGCGGCCCGGGCGTCTGGACCCGCCGGGTGTCGGTCGGCAAGGCGATGAAGCTGTGGCTGTTCGGGCGCAGCGTGCTGATTGCGATCTGGACGCGGATCCTCGACCGGGGCAAGGCTCCGCCACCCCGCCCCGAGATGTGGACGCGGGTCTAGAGCCGTTCGCGGCTTTGGGCGTCCCGGCGAGCGGCTCTAAGCGCCTTGAGCTCGGCGGCGAGGGCCTTCGGGTCCGGCGCGATCAGGAAGCCGAACGACACCGCGCCGCCCTTCGACATCACCGCATGATGCAGTCGGTGCGCCTGTATCAGCCGCCGAAGGTAGCCGTGACGCGGCACCCAGCGGGACGGCCAGCGCTGATGCACCAGCCCGTCGTGGAAGATGGCGTAGGCCAGCCCGTAGAGGGTCACGCCGCTGGCCAGCGCATAGATCAGCCACGATCCGCTCAGGTAGCCGATCAGGAACAGGCCGAACCCGGCAACCGACCCGACGACGGCATACAGATCGTTGGCCTCGAACAGGCCGGTACGCGGTTCGTGGTGGCTCTGGTGCCAGGCCCAACCCCAGCCGTGCATGATCCAGCGATGCGAGGCCCAGGCCACGCCTTCCATCGCCACGAACACGGCGATCACGATCAGAACGAACCATACAGGAAGCATGGTGTGATCCTACGCGGAGGAGCGCAGGTCTCCAACCTTGGCGTTCCACTTGCAGCGCGCGGTCGCTAGGGTGACGCCATGAGCGACGACAGCAGCATTCCCGGCCGTCCTATCCTTGGTCGGAAGGACCAGCATCTGGACGTCGTCCTGTCTGGCGCCGGTCGTCATGCACGGGACGCCGGCTTCGAGGCGGTGCGGTTCGTCCATGAGGCCCTGCCTGATCTGGATCACGCCAAGATCGATCTGGGCGCCGACTTCCTTGGGCGGCGGTTGCAGGCGCCGCTGTTGATCAGCGCCATGACGGGCGGGCCGGCTCGGGCGGAGGCGATCAACGCCCGTCTGGCCGAGGCGGCGCAACATCTGGGCATCGCTCTGGCCGTGGGATCGCAACGGGCGGCGCTGGAAGGCGAAGGCGGGTCCGGCGGGCTGAACGCCTCGCTGCGCGACCGGGCGCCCGACACCCCGATCCTCGCCAACATCGGCGCGGCCCAGCTTACGCGCGGCTTTGGTGTCGATGAGGCGCGCCGGGCCATGGCCATGATCGGCGCCGACGCCTTGATCGTGCATCTGAACCCGTTGCAGGAGGCCTGCCAGCCGGAGGGTGACCGCGACTGGTGGGGCGTGGGTGCGGCGCTGGAGGCGTTGATCCGCAAGCTCGACGCCCCGGTGGTGATCAAGGAGACCGGCGCGGGCCTGTCCGCCGCCACGGCCATACGGCTGGTCGACATGGGCGCCGCCGCCATCGACATCGCCGGAGCGGGCGGGGCCAATTGGGCTCTGATCGAGGGCGAACGCGCGACCGAGCGCGCCGACAAGGATCACGCCGCCGCCTTCGCCGACTGGGGTATTCCTACAGCCCGTGCCATCGCCGAGGTGCGAGCGGCCTGTCCGGGGGCGGTGATCATAGGCTCAGGCGGGGTCCGCGACGGCCTTGATGCGGCCAAGGCCATCCGACTGGGCGCCGATGTCGTTGGCCAGGCCGCCAATGTGCTGGCCGCTGCCACCGTCTCGACCGAGGCGGTCGTCGCGCACTTCCAGTTAGTGATCCGCCAGCTGAGGACGGTGTGCTTCTGCACTGGCTCGGCCAACCTGGCAGGGCTCAAGCGGGCAGCGCTGCAGCGGTAGGACGTCCTTCTCCCGCAGGGGGAGAAGGATGAGTCACACCGACGGCAGCAACCCACCCGCGAACTGCCGATACCGGCCAGCCCTGACCCCATCCGTTGCTCGCGCGATGTCGGGGGCGAAGTAGTGGTCGGAGCCGTAGGCGGCGGCGGCTTCGCGGACGGTAGCGAACACCTGTTCCAGCGCGGTCGAGCTTGTCAGGGGGCGGTGGAACTCGATGCCTTGAGCGGCGGCGAGCAGTTCAATCCCGACGACGGTCGCGGCGTTCTCGGCCATCTCCAGCAGGCGACG
>DASVTM010000279.1:0-4475 GCA_036387575.1 Brevundimonas sp. | reverse complement strand
TGAAATAATACGACAGCACGAAAATTGCGCCGCATACGGCAAAGCCACTTGCGAAATGTCGGGAGCCCGTGATCTTCTCGCACCTGCGAGATTGCATGAGGGGCTCCACGCACATGTCACATATCTGGAATCGGGTACCGGGCGTCCTCGCCCTGCTCATATTGATCGCCGGGCTGTTCTATGCCGGCGGAGCGTTCGCTCAGGACACGGCCACGCCTGCACCGGCGCTGCTGGCCCATCAGGCCGCACTTGATCTGAACGGGGCGGACACGGCCTGGCTGGCCACATCATCCGCCCTGGTCCTGCTGATGACCTTGCCGGGTCTGGCGCTGTTCTACGGCGGCATGGTGCGGCGCAAGAACGTGATCGCAACGATCACCCAGTCGGTCGGCGTGTTCGCCGTCGTGACCCTGGTGTGGTTCATCGCAGGCTATTCGCTGGCGTTCGGCAAGAACCCGGTCGAGGCCTACAACTCCTACATCGGCAGCATCCAGTCGCTGTTCCTGAACGGCGTGACCATCGAGACGGCGCACAGCCTGCTGCCGGGCATCCCGGAGCTGGTGTTCATCTCCTATCAGATGACCTTCGCCATCATCACGCCTGCGCTGATCACCGGCGCCTTCGCCGAGCGCTTCAAATACTCGGCGCTGCTGCTGTTCACGGCCCTGTGGTCGTTGCTGGTCTATTCGCCGATCGCCCACTGGGTGTGGGGCGGCGGCTTCCTCGGCGCGGCCGGGGTGCTGGACTTCGCCGGTGGTGCGGTCGTTCACGTCAACTCGGGCGTCGCGGGCCTCGTCTGCGCGCTCTTCCTCGGCCGCCGCAAGGGTTACGGCACCGAGACCATCACGCCTCACAACCCCGTCCTCACCATGATCGGCGCATCGTTGCTGCTCGTGGGCTGGATCGGCTTCAACGCCGGTTCCGCCGGTGCAGCCAACGGCCTGATGGGCGCTGCGCTGTTCAACACGATCGCCGCCGCCGCCGCCGCCGCCCTGACCTGGAAGCTCATCGAGGTCATGCACAAGCGCAAACCCTCGCTGATCGGCATGCTATCCGGCATCGTCGCCGGTCTCGTCGCCATCACTCCGGCTGCGGGCTTCGTCGATCCCAAGGGCGCCGTCATCATCGGCCTGATCGCCGGACCGGCCTGCTACGTCTCTTCGGTGTGGCTCAAGAAGCTGCTCCGCTATGACGACAGCCTGGACGCCTTCGGCATCCACGGTGCGGGTGGTCTGGTCGGCGCTCTGCTGACCGGCGTGTTCGCCACCACCACGATCAATAGCCTGTCTGAAGGCGCGAACATCGGCACCCAGGCGCTCGGCCTGGCCTGGACCATCGCCTACAGCGCCGTCGGCACCCTGATCATCCTGATCATCTGCAAGTTCACCACAGGACTGCGGGTTACGGATGCCGAAGAAGCCGAAGGGCTCGACACCGTCCTGCACGGCGAGTCGCTCGAACACTCGTAGCCACAGCGCCGGATGCGGCTGGGACCGCATCCGGCGTACCACCCCAAGCTAACGAACGTACGCCAACGACAAACGCAGATTGGAACACGGGGCTCTCACCCCCACCGATCGACTCTCAAACACACTGGAAGGGGATATCCATGAAACTGCTCAACACCGTCACTATCGCCGGGGCCGCCGCCCTCGCCCTGCTGGCCTCGGCCGGCGCCGCTTCGGCTCAGGACGTCGCGGTCACCGCCAACCTCGCCGTCACCAGCGACTACGTCTTCCGCGGCTTCAGCCAGACCGACGAGAACCCCGCCGTTCAGGGTGGCTTCGACATCACGAAGGGCAGCTTCTACGTCGGCGCCTGGGCGTCCAACGTCGACTTCAACGACTCCACCGACGCCGAGGTCGATCTGTACGGCGGCTATCGCACGGAAGTCAGCGGCTTCGCCGTTGACGTAGGCCTCATCGGCTACGGCTACGTCTCTTCGCCGGAAGGATCCAACTACCCGTATCTCGAGGCCAAGCTGGCCGTCTCGCGCGCCATCGGTCCGGTCACGGCCGGCGCCGCAGTCTACTACTCGCCCGACTTCTTCGGCGCCGACGACAAGGCTACCTATGTCGAGGCCAACCTGGCCTATTCGCCGATCACCAACCTGACCCTGTCCGGTGCGGTCGGCGAGCAGTTCCTCGACGTCAGCGACGACTATGTCACGTGGAACGTGGGCGCGACCTACGCCTTCGCCGGCACGCCCCTGGCTCTGGACGTCCGCTACTCCGACACCGACGTTGACACCCCCTCGATCCCGATCAGCGATGGCCGCGTCTTCGCGACCCTCAAAGCTACGTTCTAGGCGGAGACCGTAGTGTGGATGGCCTGACCGCGATGTGAGACGCGGCCAGGACGCAACCCCGCTCCGGGGTATGCACTGGAACGTGGCCCCGCAGCCTGTCTGCGGGGCCACTTTTCGTTACGGGTGGGCGAATCGGCTGGACCACCGGCCTCGGTCCGTGGAAGCAAGGTGATCAAGAGCTTCGCAGTGCGGTCACGCACCGGCGCGGCCGCCCAAGGAACCGCGCCAGGACCCCATGAGCCAGACAGACACGACCGCCAGCCCCACGAAGAGTATCGCGCCCAAGGGCGCCGGCCTCGCCTTCGCCTACGTCACCACCCTGTTCTTCGCCTGGGGCTTTGCGACGTCGCTGGTCGATCCGCTGATCGCTGCGGTGCGCGGCGTGTTCGAGCTGAGCTTCACCGAGGCCCTGCTGACCCAGTTCGCCTGGTTCACGGCCTATGGCGTCTTCTCGCTGCCGGCGGCGGCGATCCTGTCCAGGCTGGGGTACGCCAAGTCGATCGTCAGTGCGCTGGGTGTGATGGTGATCGGGGCGCTGATCGTGCCCGTGTCGACGCTGATGAACTTCTATCCGGGTGTGCTGATCGCTCTGTTCGTGATCGGCGGCGGGGTCACCCTGCTGCAGGTCGCGGCTAACCCGCTGGCGGCCTCGCTGGGATCGCCGGGCAAGTCGCACTTCCGCCTCGTCCTGTCTCAGGCCTTCAACTCGCTCGGCACCGTCGTCGGACCGTTGCTCGGCGCGACGGTCATGCTGTCAGGCGGCATCTTCGTCGCAGGCGGCGTTACGGAGCTCGCCTCGTTCGAGGGCATCGTCCTGCTGGTGCTCGGCCTCGTGCTCGGCGCGGTCGCAGGGGGCCTTATCGGTGCGCTCAAGCGCTCGTTCCGTAGCTGGTTGATCCTGGGCGCCGCGATCGGTCTGGGCGTCGGCTGGCTGGTCTTCCTGCAGCACTACGTCGGACAGGTCGAGGCGACCGGTCTCGCCGCCGCTGCCGGGACGATGGCTCCTGCTGCTCCTTCCGCCGCGACACTGGACCCGGCCCTGCGCGCCGAGACCCTGCGCAACATCGACTCCATCTTCTTCGTCCTCGCCGTGCTGTTCGCCGCTCTGGGGGGCTTCATCTGGTTGATCCGCTCGAAGCTGAAGATGTCCGGTCAGGCTGCGGAGTCCGGCCACGTCGAGTCGCCGCTCAAGGCCCTGTCGTCCAAATGGGCGGTGGCCGGCGCCGCAGCCATCTTCGTCTACGTCGGTTCGGAAGTGTCGATCGGCAGCCTGATGACCAACCTGCTGCACTCCGAGGGCACGCTGGGCCTGCGCATCGAGGACGCCGGTCGCCTGGTCGCCCTCTACTGGGCCGGCGCACTGATGGGCCGGTTCGCGGGAAGCGCCCTGCTGACGCGCGCTCCGGCGGCCTTCCTGCTGACGGTCTGCACCGTGGCGGCGGCGGTCCTGAGCTTCGTCGTGTTCCAGAGCAACGGCGCCACGGCTGCCTTCGCGGCCCTGTCGATCGGCCTGTTCAACTCGATCATGTTCCCGACCATCTTCACCCTGACGCTCGAGCGTTCGACGGCGCCGGCCTCGGCGACCTCCGGCCTGCTGGTGTTCGGCATCATCGGCGGTGCGCTGTTGCCGTTGCTGGCCGGGTCGATCGCTGACACGAGCGGCAACCTGAACCACGCCTTCATCGTGCCGCTGATCGGCTATGTGCTGCTGACGATCTTCGCCGTCGCCGCCATGCGGACCAGGCCGGTCACGGCGGCGGGAGTGACGGCTTCGAGCCACTAGGGTCGGGCAGGTCTGGACTCTGAAAAAACAGGGTCCAGAGAGTCCAAATTGGAAGTCGGGTGAGAGCTGATGCCTTCAAGGCGCGGATCTCGCCCGACTTTTTTGTTGGGCGTTTCGGGGGAGGGATTGGCCTCGAGTCCAACCGAGTGCAGTTCGGCGGTGTCCGGGATAGCGATGTCAAAGACCGTTTGGGCGCAAGTGTACGCGCGGTCAGCGCGTTGCTGGATCGAGCCGGTTAGGAGCCGGCTAAGATACTGATCGTTTGGTGGTTTGTGCTCGCGATCATGCGGAGTTCGCCCCTGATGCATCATCATACACATCGTCATTGCCCGACTAGATCGGGCAACCCAGCGGCGCCAAAGGCGATCTGTTCAGGCGCAAGCG
>DASVTM010000278.1:0-3178 GCA_036387575.1 Brevundimonas sp. | reverse complement strand
ACTTTACGGGCCGGTCCGCCAGCGCGCCTGTCGAGACCATCAGCGTTGAACAGGCGACGCCGATGATGGCTAAGGGTCGCAGTTGCATTCTCACCTCCGGTTGACCTACGAACTCTACAGGCAATCCGAGTCTTTACAAATCACGGTTCTGTATAGATCAGCCGATCCGGACGCCGGTCATCGAGATGGAGCCGCCGGTGATCTCGTCGTTGAAGAAGGTGACGGGTTCGCCGGGCTTGGCCTGCGCGGCCACATAAAGCAGCGGCAGGTAATGTTCGTCGGTCGGGACGCTGAGCTGCGAGTCCTCGGCGAGGTCGACCCAGTCGATCAGGGCGTCGTGGTCGCCGCGCACGAAGGCGGCCTTGACCGCCTCGTTGAAGCCGGTGGCCCAAACATACGGCGCATCGTCGCCGGTCCGCTTCCAGGTGCGCAGGTTGTGGACGAAGTCGCCGGAGCCGGCGATCACGATCCCCTCCTCGCGCAACGGCCGCAGGGCCTTGGCCAGCTCATAGTGTTCGCGGGCGGTCAGGGTGCGGTCGAGCGAGAGCTGGACGACCGGCACGTCGGCATCAGGCCAGACGTGGACCAGAACGCCCCATGTCCCATGATCCAGCCCCCAGGCCTCGACGGCATGGGCGTTAGTCAGCGAAGCTACGCGAGCGGCCAGGGCCGGCGATCCGGGCGCCGGGTACTGCACCGCGTGCAGTTCCGGGCCGAAGTTTCCGAAGTCGTGGATGGTCTCAGGACGCAGTTGGGCTGTAACGCCGAGGCCGCGCGTCTCCCAGTGGGCCGAGATCATGACCACGCCCTTCGGCTTGCCCACCGCCTCGCCGAGCTCGCGCCAGGCGGCGGTGTATGGACCGCCCAGCGCGTTCATCGGAGACCCGTGACCAAAGAAGATCGCCGGTTGGGTCGTCATGGCCTTAGCCGTGCAGTTTCTTCGCGATTTCCGCGATGTGCTTGCCCTGATGGCGAGCGCCGCCGAGGTCGATCTCGCTCGGCATGCGGCTGCCGTCGCCACCAGTGATGGTCGAGGCGCCGTAGGGGCTCCCGCCGTGGACGGCTTCCAGGGTCATCTGGTCCTGATAGTTGTATGGCAGGCCGACGACGATCAGGCCGTGGTGCAGCAGGGTCTTGTGGAAGCCGAGCAGAGTCGACTCCTGACCGCCGTGCTGGCTGGCGGTGGAGGTGAACGCGCCGCCAACCTTGCCGATCAGGGCGCCCGAGAACCAAAGGCCGCCGGTCGTGTCCCAGAATGCCTGCATCTGCGAGGCCATGGTGCCGAAGCGGGTGCCGGCGCCGACGATGATAGCGTCATAGTTCTTCAGGTCGTCGACGGTGACGATCGGGGCTTCCTGATCCATCTTGTAGTGCGACGAGATGGCCAGCGCTTCGGGCACGGTCTCCGCGACGCGCTTGATGTCGACGGTGACGCCTTCGACCGAGCCTGCACCTTCGGCGACGGCCTTGGCCATCGTCTCGAGGTGGCCATAGGTGGAATGATAGAGAACCAGAACCTTCGCCATTTGGGCGCTCCTTGAATGGGGGACGCCTTCAGTAACAGCGTCGGTAGCGGATTTAATCCTTTGGGCCGCTTGCGCAAGTCTGAAGGCCGAAACTCAAGGTTTCAGATCACGCCTTGTTCCGCATTCCAGATCGGACAGA
The DNA here is from genome assembly GCA_036387575.1 of Brevundimonas sp. Taxonomy (GTDB): domain Bacteria; phylum Pseudomonadota; class Alphaproteobacteria; order Caulobacterales; family Caulobacteraceae; genus Brevundimonas. The sequence goes on along the minus strand of DASVTM010000278.1, from coordinate 1,513 downwards.
GCCGGTCGTAGAAGGCGGCGTCGGCGCGTGTGCGCTGGCCGCGCGAGAGGCGGAACCGGTGCTCCACCGCCGAGGCCTGCTGTTCGATGTTAAGCGCGCTCCAGCCGCAGGCGGGGTCGAGCGGATAGGCGTAGGAGGCGGCGCTGTCGCCGGCCTTCAGCTTGGCCAGCAGGAGGTTCACACCCTGCTGCGCCTGCCAGACATGGACCAGCTCGTGGATCAGGGTGGCCTGCGCCGACAGGGGCGCGAGGGCGATGTCGGACGGCAGGTCCCTGCCCGGCCAGACGATCCAGCTGCGGCCGAGGACCACGCCCGCGACGAAGGCGCGATCGAAGGGGCTGGCGAACAGGCGGACCTGATCGAGCCGGATGGCGTCGGCGAAGACTGACCGGGCCAGCGATCGTTCACCCGTCGTGAGAGACCGCCTCCTCAACCGCCTGATACCCCGACGTATTCCCAGTGCCAGGGCTCGTAGAGGTAGGGGACGAAGCCAAAGCGGGCGGCGTTGGCGACGAGCCAGCGGTAGGTCGGGCCGTGGGCCATGAAGCGGCGGCTGGCGGGGTCGGTCGAGTCGACGTCCATACCCTCGACGTGGCCGACGTACAGATCGACCGCGGCGCCGGTGCGGTGGGGTGAGCAGACGGCGCGGCGGACGCCGTCGCAATTGCCTTGCGCGGCGCAGCGGGCGGCGTCGGCCTCGGGATCGCGGAAGCCGGAGAAGATCTGCAGCAGCTCCGGATCGGCGGCGATGGCCGGGACGTCGCGGCGGGCGGCGGCGACCATGGCGCGGTAGGCGTCGAGCGTGTCCCGGCGCAGCAGGCGGGTCAGGCGGTCGGCGTGCTCCTCCTCCGGCGACAGGTAGCCGAGCTGGTTCAGCGGCGGCGGCTCGGGACATTCGTCACGGGTGCGTGCCATGACGAATGGCCGGCGCTCCTGCAACACGCCCTTCAGGACGGCGAAGGTGGGTTGGTCGAACACCCCCGTGGGGGTGAGGGCATAGCGCCCTTGAAACGCCGCCAGCGCCTCGGCGAAGTCGGGCGTGCCGGGCGCGCAATCGGTGCGCAGCTCCTTCTGCAACAGGGGGACGTAGGTCTCCCAGCCCATCTCAGTCTGGCCGAACGGAGCCCACTCCAGAGTGTAGACCGAGATGGCGTTGGACATGGCCTGCCCCGACCACTGGGCCGCCGACCGGTCGCACGTCTGGGCCTGCGTTGCACCTGCCACGGCCAGCACGGCGAGCGCTCCAATGGCGGCGAGGACGGCGCGTATTCTCATGGGCGGAGCAAGCCTGATGACGGCCAGTCTCGCAAGCGGAATTGGCCTTCTCCGTCCGGCGGCAAAGCTGCGATAACAGAGGCTGGCCGAATCCTCCGGCCGCCGCACGGATCGCCGCATGTCCTCCGACGTCTCCGCTTCCAGTTCCCCGCGCCGCAGCAATGGTGTGCTGGCGGCCTTCTCCGGGCCCTGCCTGCCCTTGGCGGCGTTCGGGGTGGCCCTGCCCGTCACCCTGCCG
>DASVTM010000277.1:0-3631 GCA_036387575.1 Brevundimonas sp. | reverse complement strand
CGGAGAGACCGAAATCCCGTCCAGCGTGGTCGGCGACTTCATCATGAAGGCGCTGAAGTCCGTCGATGAGGTGGCCTATGTCCGCTATGCCTCGGTCTACAAGGATTTCCGCCACACCGGCGACTTCGCGCGCTTTCTCGGCGACGAAGGCCTGGACGAAAGCTGATGCGCCCCCGGATTACTCTGAAGATCGCGACCTCGCTCGACGGTCGTATCGCCACTTCCACGGGCGAGAGCCAGTGGATCACCGGGCCGGAGGCGCGGCTGCAGGGGCACCGGCTGCGCGCCGCGGGTGACGCCATCCTCGTCGGTGTCGAGACGGTTCTCGCCGACGATCCCCGCCTGACGGTGCGCCTGCCAGACGGCGAGACCGGCGCCGACCCGCTGCGGGTCGTGCTCGACAGCCGTCTGCGTACGCCGTCGTTCGCGCGTCTGGCCAAGGCCGGGACGCTGATCATCACCACGCGCGAGCCGCAGGCTATCGGTCAGGCCGAGGTCGTGCGGGTGGCTGGCGACGCCCAGAATCGTCCGAGCATCGACGCGGTGCTCGAACTGCTGGCCGAGCGCGGCGTGAAAAGCCTGATGATCGAGGGAGGAGGGCGCGTCGCCGCCGCCTTCGTGACCGCCGGTGTCGTAGACGCCATCGACTGGTTCCGCGCGCCGATCCTGCTGGGCGGAGACGGTCGTCCGGGCGTCGCTGCCCTGTCTCTTGGGCGTCTCGCCAATGCTCCAAAGTTCCGGCGCCTTGCGGTGGAGCCTCTGGGTGACGACCTGTGGGAACGCTACGAGAGAGTTTCCTGACATGTTCACCGGCATCGTCACCGACATAGGCCGCGTCCGCGCGGTCACCGAGACCAATCGCGATCGCCGCTACGAGATCGAGACGTCGTGGGACGTGTCGGGGATCGACATGGGCGCATCGATCAGCCACGCGGGCTGCTGCTTGACGGTCGTCGAAAAAGCGGATGGCTGGTTCGCGGTCGAAGTCTCGGACGAAACACTCGACAAGACGACGCTGGGCGGCTGGAAGACGGGCGACCCGATCAACCTGGAGCGCGCGGCAAAACTGGGCGACGAGATGGGCGGGCACGTGGTTTCGGGCCATGTCGACGGGCTCGGCACCGTCGTGTCGATCGGGGCGGTCGGCGGCTCCCACAAGGTCGTCGTCGAGGCGCCCGCTCCGTTGCATCGCTACATCGCCGCCAAGGGCTCGATCACGGTCGATGGCGTGTCGCTGACGGTCAACGCCGTGGACCGCCAGACCTTCGACCTCAACATCATTCCCCACACCTGGGACGCGACGACGCTGGGCCGACTGCAGCCGGGCGACGCCGTGAACCTCGAGATCGACATGCTGGCGCGCTACCTCGCCCGCTGGCAAGAGACCGCGTGATGATCAATACAATCCAGCTCTCGGCGGACATGTTCTCCAGCCCGATCAGTCCGATTGAGGACATTCTTGAGGACGCCCGCAACGGCCGCCCTTACATCCTCGTGGACGCTGAGGATCGCGAGAACGAGGGCGACGTCATCATCCCCGCCCAATTCGCGACGCCGGACCAGATCAACTTCATGGCCCGCCACGCGCGTGGCCTCATCTGCCTTGCCATCACTGCCCAGCGTGCGCGTCAGCTTCGGCTGCCGCCCATGGCCGCCGAGAACCGCGAGAGCATGACGACGGCCTTCACGGTGTCGATCGAGGCCGCCGAGGGCGTTACTACCGGCATATCGGCCGCCGATCGGGCGCGTACCGTTCAGGTCGCCTCCGATCCTTCGCGCGGCGCCGACGACATCGTCTCGCCCGGCCACGTCTTCCCGCTGGTCGCCCGTGACGGCGGCGTGCTGGTCCGCACGGGTCATACCGAGGCCGCCGTGGACATCAGTCGCATGGCGGGTCTGACCCCGGCGGGCGTGATCTGCGAGATCATGAACGAAGACGGCACCATGGCCCGGATGCCGGATCTGGTCGCTTTCGCCCAGCTTCACGGCCTGAAGATCGGCACGATCGCCGACCTGATCGCCTATCGCCGCCGCACCGAACGCTATGTCGAGCGGGTCATGGATCAGCCGTTCGAGAGCGTCCACGGCGGGCCGTTCCGCCTGATGCTGTACCGCGACACCATCGAGGGCGGCGAGCACGTCGCCTTGGTTCACGGCCGGATCGAGCAGGGCAAGCCGACCGTCGTGCGCATGCACCAGGTTGATTTCGCCGCTGACCTGCTGGGCCATCGCGAGGACCGCCAGAACTATATCCCCACCGCGCTGAAGCAGATCAGCGACAGCGACGAACCCGGCGTGGTCGTGTTCCTGCGTGATCCGTCGCTGCAGAGCCTGGCCGAGCGTCTGGCTGGCGCTGAGAAGCCTGCGGGCAATGACCGCGCGATCAAGGCCTATGGGCTCGGCGCCCAGATCCTGCTGGATCTCGGCGTGCGCGACATGATCGTTATGAGCTCGACCCGCCCCGAACCGACCGCGCTCGAAGGCTACGGCCTGCGTATCGTCGGCTGGCGCGGCATGAACGGAGAAGACCAATCCTGACCGATCCCATCCGCGTCCTCATCGTCGAGGCGCGCTATTATGACGAACTGGCCGACGTCCTGCTTGACGGAGCGAAGGACGCCCTGCGCTCGCAAGGCGTGGAGTTCGACGTCGTCACCGTGCCCGGTGCGCTCGAGGTTCCGACCGCCATTGCTCTGGCTAGCGAAGCCGGCAAATACCCGACGGCGCCGCGCTATGACGGCTTCGTCGCGCTCGGCTGCATTATCCGTGGCGAGACCTACCATTTCGAGATCGTCTCGGATCAGTCGGCGGCGGGCCTGATGCAGCTCGGCCTCAAGGGTCTGGCGATCGGCAACGGCATCCTGACCACCGAGGACGAGGATCAGGCCTGGGCCCGTGCGAAGATGAGCGAAGGCGACAAGGGCGGGGGCGCCGCACGTGCAGCTCTCGACCTGATCGCCTTGCGCAAACGTCTCCGGCATGGTCTGGCGGGCGAATGAGCGAACCGAACAGCATCCAGGCCGTCCTGCAACAATTGGCCGAGGCCGAAAAAGAGCGGGCTGAGCCCAATCTGACCTCGCGCCAGCGCCGTGCGCGCACGGTCGCGCGTCTTGCCGCTGTCCAGGCGCTGTACCAGATGGAACTGGCCGGCGAGGGCGCGGAAACGGTCATCTCCGAGTTCTCGAACCACCGCTTCGACAGCGACATCGAGGGTGAACCCTTGGCCGAGGCCGACGAGGAATGGTTCGCCGACATCGTCCGTGGCGTGATCGAATCGCAGCGTGAGATCGACGCCGCCGTGAAGGCGCGTCTGGCCTCCAACTGGCGTCTCGAGCGTCTCGACGCCACGCTGCGCGCCCTGTTGCGCTCGGGCGCCTGGGAGCTGGCTCACAAGCCGGAAGTGCCGCGCGAGATCGTCATCGACGAATATGTCGAGCTGGCGAAAGCCTTCTTCGACGAGGCAGACGCCAAGTTCGTCAACGCCGCCCTCGACGGCGTCGCCCGCGACGTTCGCCCGAAGGCGTAAGCCATGGCCGCCGTCGACGTGTCCGGCGAGTTCGAAACGATCCAGAAACTGGTGGCGCCCCTGGCCCATCCCGAGTGGGGCAGGGGGCTGGTGGACGATGTCGCC
>DASVTM010000276.1:0-7518 GCA_036387575.1 Brevundimonas sp. | reverse complement strand
GACCCTGAGCGTTTGTGGGTCGCTCGACGATGCGGACCTCGCCCGGCTCGATTCACTGGCGGAACATATCACCCTCGGGGCCGGCGACGTGCTCACACGTCAAGGAGACCCGGCGAACCACGTGTTCAACATCACGTCCGGCTCAGTGCGGGTGTTCAAGCTGCTCGCGGACGGCCGCCGCCAGATCACCGGCTTCCTGTTCGCAGGCGACTTTCTCGGTCTGGCCAGCGCCGATTCCTATGTGTTTTCGGCCGAGGCGATCGAGGCTGCGACCGCCTGCCGGTTCCGACGGACCGAATACCGCGCGCTGATCCGCGACCGGCCGACACTGGAGACCGCTTTGCTGGACCGCGCCACCCATGAGCTGGCCGCCGCGCAAAACCAGATGGTGCTGCTGGGTCGCAAGACGGCGCTGGAGCGGGTCGCGTCCTTCCTGCTCGACCTGCCGGCGCAGGACCCGGCACGACCCGGTCCGGCCGACCATATCCGCCTGCCGATGACCCGATCCGAAATCGCCGACTATCTGGGCCTGACGATCGAGACCGTCAGCCGCGTGTTGACACGACTGAAGACCGAGGGCGTCATTCGGCTCGTGTCGCTGAACGAGATCCTCGTCGAACGCCCGGAGCGGCTGCAAGCGCTGGCGGGCGGCGACGCCTGATTGCGGCGATCAAGCCGCCTCGGCGCGTTGGTCCGGCGCCATTTGGACCCGTCCGTCGGAGCTGAGGCCTGACACCGTAAGCACCAGATCGCACAGCGCGCGCGGGGCTGCACGGTGACTGATCAGGATCAGGCCTTGATGGGTTCGAGCCAGATGGCGAGCCAGACCCGCCAACACCCGCTGCTCCGTCGCCGCATCCAGGCCCTCGGTCGGTTCATCCAGCACGAGCCACGGCGCATCTCGCAGATAGGCCCGAGCCAGCGTCAGCCGTCGCCTTTCACCGCCGGACAGGCCTCCGCCGTTCTCGCTCAGACGTAAGCCCAGCCCGGCAGGATCGGCGGCGATCCGATCCCACAGGTCTGCGTCCACCAGAGCCCGTTGCAGGTCGGCGTCGCTTGCCTTGGGGTCGGCGAGGCGCAGGTTCTCACGCACCGTGCCCGACATCAGCCTGACGTCCTGTGCGGCATACGCGAACATCCCGCGCAGCGCCTGAACGTCGGCGTTGGCCACATCCACGCCGCCGACGAACTGTTCGCCGGCGGGCGCTGAACGCAGCGCCATCAGCCGTTCAATGAGAGTGGTTTTCCCGAAGCCCGACGCGCCTGTGACGGCGAGCCGACAGGGTGCGGTTAGATGGAGCCCGCCGTCGGCCATGGCGATGTTCGAACCGACGGGCTGCAGGCCTCTGGATTGGGGTGTGTCTGCAAGCAGGTCCGAAAGCCGGGTCATCGCTTCGACAGAGGCCCCGCGCTGGATCATGGCGTTGGCCAGTCCTTGTGCGGTTTCCAGACCGATGACCGTTGCGAGCGCGGCTAGCGCAACAAGGGGAAGCGGTGCGGCGGTGACGCTCAGGACGACCGCGACGACGGCCAGACCGGCGACTGCCGTCTGGTAGGCCGCGATCCATCCGGCCGCCGTAAAAGCCTCGACTTGCCGTTCGTCCAGTTCGGCGCCTCGGATTTCGACCTCCCCGGCCGCCCAGGTTTCGAGGCCATAGGCGCGCAACTCCGCTCTTGAAGCCTGCAGGGCGCCGATACGGTCTTTCAACCGGCCTTGAGCGATCTGAACTTCGCGCCCGACGGGTGCAGCGAGCGCGCGTGACAGGAAGGCGGCGCCCGCCACGGACAGGATTATCGCCCCGGCCAGAATGCCTGCAGCAGAGAGACCCGCCATGGACGCCATGCCTACTGCCGTGAGGGCTCCGATCACAGCCCCCCATGGCGCAGACCGACGAACGAACAGCGTCAGCAGGGCGTCGACGTCCTGACCCAGCCGGGCCGAGGCCTCGCCTCCCGAAAGCGCCAACGCTTTGAGTGCAGGCAAGGCGGCGAGGCCATCGAACAGCGCGGGTCGCAGTCGGGCCAGAGCCTTCAGGGCCGCCTCGTGACCCCAGACACGTTCGCCGTAACGGCCCGCCGTGCGCATGATGGCAAGCAGCCGGATGAAGGCGCTTGGCAGCAGATAGTTGAAGGTCTGGGCCGCAGCCGCACCGGCCAGCCCCGCCAAAGCCGCCGAGGTGATGAACCAGCCCGACAGTCCCAGCAGACCGACGGCGGCAAGAGCGACAAGCGCGGCGCAGACGGCGGCGCCACTGAGGCGCGCGCGCTCCCGTCGTGTTTCGGCGAGGACCAGCGCCTCGAGGCGTGTGCGCCCGCTCATAGCCGCACCACATGGTCGGCGATGTTCCACACAGCAGCCGAATGGGTCGCGATCAGGGTGGTGCGACCGCGCGCCGCTTCCCGCAGAACCGGGATCAGGTCCGCTTCCGATGCTGCGTCCAGGTTTGCCGTCGGCTCGTCGAGAACCAGAATCCGGCTGGGGCTGAGCAACGCCCTCGCAAGGCCCAACCGCCGTCGTTCGCCGCCGGACAGGCCGCCGCCACGCTCATCGAGCGAACGATCCAGATCCCCATGCAGACCGGCCCGCCCTGCCGCCTCGAGAAGCTGGTGTCCGGAGGCCGCCCGGGCCACCAGAGCCAGATTGTCTCCGAGTGATCCGGGGATGACCATCGGGTGCTGGCCCGCCCAACCCACGGCGCCCGACAGCGAGCCGATCTGTGAAAGGCGCAGGTCGCCGATCTCGACGTCTCCCTCGCTCAAGGGAGCAAGGCCCAGTAACAGGCGCAGCAGACTGGTCTTTCCTGAACCGCTGGGGCCGACGATCGCGACCATGGATCCAGCAGACACGTCTAGATCAAATCCCGCGATCACGGGCGAGCTAGTCTCATAGGCGATGGCGACATTCTGAAAGCAGATAGCGGGCGGCTTGAGCCAGATCCTTGGCGAAGCGGCGACTGACGGCACTACCGTTTCGCTCGTCATCAGGCTGAACGCAGCGGCTTCGGCGGCCTGCCGATCGTGGTAGGCGGCGGCCAGTCTGCGCATGGGAGCATAGACCTCCGGAGCAAGCGCCAAAATGAAGATGGCGCGCGCGAGGTCCAGCGTCTCGGGAACCGGAAAGGGCAGGAGCCTCAGCAGGTTGAAGCCGCAATAGACGGCGACCAGCGCGACCGACAGGGCGGAGAAGAACTCGAGCACTGCCGAAGACAGGAAAGCGACTTTGAGCACTCGCCCGGTACGCCGCGCGAGATCGTCCGAGCCCCTTGCGATGTCGTTGACCGTGCGGCCCTCCGCCTGAAACGCCAGCAGGACGGGCAGGGCGCGGACCCGGTCGAGGAACAGGCCGGACAGCCGCTCGAGCGACTCGAACTGACGACGGCTTTCTGCGCCGGCCGCCGTGCCGGCCAGCACCATGCCAATGACAAAGGGGATCAGGGTCAGGATCAGGATGGCCGCGGACACCGGGCTGGCCAAGGCGCAGACGGCGATGACGATCAGAGGCGTCGCGGCGGCGGCGAACCGCGTCGGATCGAAGCGCGCATAATAACCGTCCAGTGCGCCTACGCCCTCGGCGACGGCGGTCGTCAGACGCTCCTCCGAAACCCTCGCGCCGAACAGTTGCCGAGCCAGAGAACGGCGTACATTCCCCTTGATCGCCATCGCCGCCAGTGCGCCCATCCGGGTCGCGCGCTGACCCAGCAGGCCGCGAACAATCAGGCTGAAGCCGCTGAGCGCGAGGCCCAGCCAGAACGTGCTTCCGAAGGCATCGCCGCCTTGAAGGGAGGCCAGCGTGAGGGCTAGACCTGCAGCGAACCCGATCGCCGGAACGACGTCGGCCACCACGAGCAGACCCGTAATCCGCAGCGACCGACGCCATGGCGTTCCGATCTGCTTCAGCCAGCTTGCAGGCGTTATCTCGGCAGTCACAGTCGCGGTCATCAACCAACTCCAGCGCCGGAAAGCACAGCGGGCAACCGGACAAAACGCCGTTGGACCGGCGGTCCGAGGACGAACCGTCCAATAGGGATGCGCGTACGGCGCCGCTTTGATCGAGATCAAGGCGAGCGTCCCGCCTGACTTCTAGGGCGAGTGAAACGTCGGTCGTCGGGACCGGCTGAGCGGAGCCCCCTTCATGATTGACCTGGCGGTCGTCGACCTCTCCCGGCTGCAGTTCGCGCTGACGGCCCTGTACCATTTCCTGTTCGTGCCGCTGACGCTCGGTCTGGCCTTCATGCTCGTCATCATGGAGTCGATCTATGTGATGACCCGCCGTCCGATCTGGCGGACCATCACCCGGTTCTGGGGAAGCCTGTTCGGCATCAATTTCGTGCTCGGCGTCGCTACCGGCCTGACCATGGAGTTCCAGTTCGGCATGAACTGGTCGTACTACAGCCACTACGTAGGCGACATTTTCGGCGCCCCGCTGGCTATCGAGGGGCTGATGGCCTTCTTCCTCGAGGCGACGTTCGTGGGCTTGATGTTCTTCGGCTGGGACAAGCTCAGCCGGGTCGGGCATCTGTTCGTCACCTTCATGGTCGCGCTCGGCACCAACCTGTCGGCGCTGTGGATTCTGGTCGCCAACGGCTGGATGCAGAACCCGGTCGGCTCGGCCTTCAACCCCGACACCATGCGGATGGAGGTCACCGACTTCATGGCCGTGCTGATGAACCCGGTGGCGCAGGCCAAGTTCGTGCACACGGTCAGCGCCGGTTATGTGATCGCCTCGGTCTTCGTGCTCGGGATTTCCGCTTTCTACCTGCTCAAGGGCAGACATCGCGCGTTCGCCAGACGGTCGATGACGGTCGCCTCCGCCTTCGGTCTGGCGGCCTCGCTGTCGGTCGTCGTGCTCGGCGATGAGAGCGGCTACGCCCTGACCGACAACCAGAAAATGAAGCTCGCGGCCATCGAGGCCATGTGGGACACCGAGGCCGCGCCTGCCGGGCTGAATGTCTTCGGCATGCCGGACATGAAGAGCCACACGACCCGCTTCGGCGTGCAGGTGCCGTGGGTGCTGGGCCTGATCTCGACTCGCAGTCTGGACGGCAAGGTCGAAGGCATCCTGCCGCTGGTCGCTCTGGCCAAGACCCGGATCGAGTCCGGTGTCCTCGCCTATGACGCCCTTGAGCGGATCAAGACGAATCCTGCCGATCCCGTGGCGCGGGGCGATTTCGAGCTCCATCGCTACGACCTCGGCTACGGACTGATGCTGAAGCGTGTGGTCGCCGATCCTCGTCAGGCGACTCCGCAGCAGATCAGCGCCACGGCATGGGACACTGTGCCCAATGTGCCGGTGATGTTCTGGACCTTCCGCTTCATGGCCGCGATCGGGTTTGCGATGATCGGTCTGTTCGCCACGGCCTTCGTTCTGTGCACCCTGCGCAAACACGATACGCGGTGGTTCCTGCGTCTTGCGGTGATCGCCATGCCCCTGCCGTGGATCGCGGCGGAACTGGGCTGGATCGTCGCCGAGTTTGGGCGCCAGCCCTGGGCCGTTGAGGGGGTCTTGCCGACCTTCCTCGGCTCCTCCAGCCTCAGCGTGCCGCAGCTGTTGACCACCATCGTGGGATTCACCGTCCTCTATGGCGCGCTTGCCGTGGTCGAGGTCGGGCTGCTGCTTCATGCGATCAAGAAGGGGCCGTTCGCCCAGCAGGAAGAGTTCGCGGATCGCCCCGCACCCGGCGCGCCTGAACCCCGCCAGCCTCTCGTTCCGCCCATTGTCGCGCCCGCAGTCGCCTGACCTGACCCTTTAGGAAAACCGAGATGGACATTCCCCTCGACTACGCCACCCTCCGAATGATCTGGTGGGCCCTGCTGGGCGTGCTGCTGATCGCCTTCGCCGTCACCGACGGCTTCGATCTGGGCGTCGGCGCATTGTTGCCGTTCGTCGCCAAAACCGATGAAGAGCGCCGGATGGTGATCAACACCGTCGGCGCGACCTGGGAAGGCAATCAGGTCTGGTTCATCGTCGGCGGTGCCGCGATCTTTGCAGCCTGGCCCTTCGTCTATGCGGTCAGCTTCTCAGGCTTCTACCTCGCCATGTTCCTGGTGCTGGCGGCCCTGATCCTGCGGCCGGTCGCCTTCAAGTATCGCTCCAAGAGGCCGCACGGCGCCTGGAGAACCTTCTGGGACTGGGCCCTGTTCACCAGCGGTTTCGTCCCTGCGCTGGTGTTCGGCGTGGCCGTCGGCAACGTCCTGCTCGGTGCGCCTTTCCGGCTCGATAGCGATCTGCGCTCCTTCTATGAAGGTCATCTGCTGGGTCTGTTCACCCCCTTCGCGCTGATCTGTGGTTTGTTGTCGGTGTCGATGCTGGTGCTGCACGGCGCCTGCTGGTTGGGGCTCAAGGCCGAACGCGGTCACATCGCCGAACGTGCGCGCCGCTTCGGGACCATTGCCGGTTTGCTGAGCCTGATCCTGTTCGCTGCAGGGGGCCTTTACGTCGCATTCGGACCTCTGGGTTTCCGCATTACCGGCCCCTTGGACGTGCAGGGTTTCTCGAACCCGCTGCGCACCACTGTCGCAGCCGCGCCCGGTGCGTGGCTCGACAACTACGGTCGCTACCCTTGGCTGATGATCGCGCCCTTCCTCGGTTTCACGGGCACGGCGGCGGCCTTGATCGGACTGTGGCGGCGGGTCGAGCCTCTAGCCTTCGGGGGATCTTCGGCCGCCACTGCAGGGATCATCTCGACGGTCGGCCTGTCGATGTTCCCCTTCATCCTGCCGAGCTCGATCGACCCGCAGTCCAGCCTTACGGCCTGGAACTCATCATCCAGCCACTTGACCCTGTTCATCATGCTGGTGGTGACGGCGATCTTCCTGCCGCTGATCCTGATCTACACGACCTGGGTCTACCGCGTGCTCTGGGGCCGCTCCACGACCGCAGCGCTACACACCAATCCCGACCTCTATTGATCGCCCTGAGGAGCAAACATCATGTGGTATTTCACCTGGGTTCTGGGCCTCGGCCTAGCCGTCGCCTTCGGCGTCTTGAACGGCGTCTGGCACGAGTTCCACCTCTTTGACGAGGGCGATCAGGGCCTGTCTGAGCCGGAAGCCGAACTTCCGGAAACGCATACTGTGTGAGGGCGATAATCGGTCTGCGCTGGATCAAGGCGGCGTCGGAGAGGCCGATCGCGCGATCCGACCAGTGGCGCGCGTGTCAGGTTGCCCGGTGCCTGGACCCCGATTAGAGTTCCGCGCGCTGAAGTTCGAAGACGAAGGCGGCTCCGCCCATGGCGCTTCGCTCAACGAACAGGGATCCTCCATGGCGCTCAATGATGGTCCGGGTCACGGAGAGCCCCAGGCCCATGCCTGAGGTTTTTGTCGTCGTAAGTGGCCGGAACACCCTCTCAAGCTCTTCTGGTTCGAGGCCGGGGCCGTTGTCTTCGATCCTCAACTCAAACGCTGTCCCGGATCTCGCCCGCCCGATCACCACGACCCGGCCGTCGCGCCGGTCTCGCGCGGCTTCTGCGGCGTTGCGCACGAGGTTGACGATCGCTTGCTGGAACTGGACCCGATCGG
>DASVTM010000275.1:0-3273 GCA_036387575.1 Brevundimonas sp. | reverse complement strand
CTTGCCGGGCGCAGGGCTGATGTTGGGTCTGGGACTGGCTGTCGAGCGAGCGTTCCGCCTGTCCGCCACCGACAAGGGCTACTGGCTGGCGATCTGGCTGATGGCGTCGTCCCCACGGGCCTGGCGCTGGCGCTGCAACTCGTTGCGGCAAGATCGCCAGTGGCAACTCCACCCTGACACGTAAGCTTGGTGGCGAACCTGGGACAATTACCTCCCGCGTCGCGCCAAGCTTGGGACGCGCCCTGACGCGTTGTTACCACGCGGATGGGCAAGCGGGATCGGCCAACGGGGGCGGCGGCTGGCTCCAGTTCACGAGTTCGATGTGAAGCGGAGAAGGATCGACTTTTACACCTACTCGTCCCTGCTGGCCCGCTACGCAGGCCGTAACGGAGAAGAGACGTTCCGTGTCGCCGCCCGGTATTCCGAGTTCGAGCTCGACTTCCCACCACAGCTTCTGGACCGGCCCCCAGACCTGCCTCACGCCCCGCTGATGAAGTTTTAATGAAACCCGCAGGGCGCCGCTGAGGGCACGGCGATCGCCGCCGTTGAAGGCCGCAGGGGGTGCACGCGGCGGACCAGACGGTCTTCACGCGTCCGCCGATCATTCGACCTGCGGAGATCATCAAATGTCCAAATCCAACATACGCCCGGTCGCGAAAGGCCGCGTGGTTCGTCTGCTGCAAGGTTGCGCCGTCGTCGCCCTCATCGGTGCTCCGGTCCAGGCCATGGCGCAACAGACCCGGACCCCGCCCGCGGAGGAAGCCACCACCGTCGACGAGGTCGTCGTCACCGGCTCTTTCGCCACCAGCCTTGCCGACGCCCTGACCATCAAGCGCCGCGCGGATTCGATCTCGGACTCGGTGTCGGCCTCCGACATCGGCAACTTCCCCGCTGTGAACGTTGCCGAGGCGCTGCAACGCGTACCCGGCGTGTCGATCTCCCGCGAAGCTGGTGAAGGCCAGTTCGTCAGCGTTCGTGGCCTCGGCCCGAACTTCCAGTCGGTGACCCTGAACGGTTCGCCGATCGCCTATAACGAAAACATCCGCAACTCCGACCAGAGCGGTCGCCAGTTCCAGTTCCGGGTCATCCCTGCCGACCTGATCTCGGCCATCGTTGTGACCAAGGCCCCCACCGCTGACCTGCTGGACGGGGGTATCGGCGCCAACATCGACATCCGCACTGCCGACGCGCTTGAAACCAAGCCCTTCGTCACCGCCCGCGCCTTTACCCACTATGAGAACCGCACCGAGGCGCATACGCCCAACGGTTCGATTTCTGCCGGATGGCGCAACGCGGATCGCACCTTCGGCCTCATCGCCGGCGTGTCGCTGGCGACCCGCGACGTGCAGTTCGACCGCTTGCAGACCACCGGCTACACAAACCGCGTCATCAACGGCGTGACCGTCGCAGTCCCGAACGAAATCCAGCTGACGCTCGAGCGTGAAGAACGCACCCGTATCAGCGCCATGGGCGGCCTGACCTGGAAACCCACAGACGCCTTCGCGCTACGCGTCGATGCCCTGTACTCGAGCTTCAACAACGTCATCGACGAGGACCGGACCAGCTTCTCGTTCGGCGGTCGCGCTGACTTCACCACCCGCTTCGACGCCACGAGCGCTCGTGTCGTGAATGGCGTCCTGTATGCTGGCAAGATCAACGGCGGTCGCGTCGATCGCAACGCCGAATATTCTGAGCAGCAGCACGACAATTTCTCGATCAAGGCCCAGGCCGACTGGGACATCGCCGGCTGGACCATCACACCGTCGCTTAGCTATTCGGAAGCCGTCTCGAAACTGCCGGTGCCGCTCCAGCGCATCAGCGGCGGCACGATCGAAAACCCGGTCGGCCTGACCTACAGCTATGATTTCGGCGACGATCCCGTCGGTAATCGCGAATACGCCTCGGTCCTGACGAACCTCGACCTCGGCAGCCCTACGGCGACGACCGTCACCGGTTATCGTACGCGCCCGATCAACTCCGAAGACACGGACAAGACCGCCCTTCTGAACATCCAGCGCGATCTGGGAGCGAGGTTCGGGGGACTGGAACTCGGCACGTTCCGTTTCGGTGGTCAGTACACCGAACGCTCGCGTGACTATCAGCGTCGCGACCGGGTCCTGGCGCTACGTCCCGGCGTGAACGTCAACACGGCGCCGTTCCTGAGCGAACAACTGCCGACCAACGCCTTCAACCAGTCGATCCGCAACCTGTACGCTCAAGGCCTGACCTATAATCGCGGCCTGTTCGGCGGTTCGTATGTCATTCCCGGCGAGTCGGATGACACCAACGCCCAGTCGGACGATCTGGTCGCCACCGGTGCCGACCTGCAGCAGTCCTACGGCGTCGACGAGACCGTCACCGCCGCCTACGGTCGCACCGACTTCAGCGCCTCTGTTGGTCCGTTCCCGCTGACCGGTAACCTCGGCCTGCGTTGGGTATCGACCGACACTACCGTCAAGGGCACCCGCCTGACCGCTGGTCGCAACGCGGCGAATGCGGTGACCACGATCGTCACGCCCCAGACGTTCGAAGGCTCGTACGACGAGTTCCTGCCCAGCCTGAACCTGAACTTCGAACTGCGTGAAAACGTCCTGTTCCGTCTGGGCGCCTCGCGGACGCTCACACGTCCGTCGCTCGCCGATCTGCGCACCGCCGTGGTGCCCAACAGCTCGCTGATTACCCAGGTGTTCCTGACCGGTCAGACCGCGCTCGACACCGCCACAGCCAGCGCGAAGGTCGGCGTCGGTGGCAACCCTGAACTGCGTCCCTACACTGCCGTCAACTTCGACGCCTCGCTGGAATGGTACTTCAACGACTTCGGCGCCCTGTACGGCGCAGTGTTCAAGAAGGACATTTCTGACTTCATCGGCGGCATCGGACGGACCGAGCAAATCCTGTTCGCGACGCAAGCCGGCCAGACGTTGACCGCTGACCTGCTGATCACCCGTCCCCAGAACATCGGCGACGCCACCGTCGAAGGCTTCGAACTGGGCTTCTCCTACAAGCTGGACTTCGGTCTGGGCCTTTCGGCAAGCGCGACGTTCACCGACTCGTCGGCGGAGATCGAGGCGACGCCGGGCGTGATCACTACGGCTGGCTTGCAGGGCGTATCTGATCAAAGCTTCTCGATCAGCCCGTTCTTCGAGCGTGGTCCGTTCGAGGTTCACTTCAGCTATACCTACCGCTCGGACTTCACCGCCAACGGCAACATCACTCCGGGATCCAACGCTGTGCTCGACGAGAACTCGGCCATCGTCGCCGACGGCTTTGGCT
>DASVTM010000274.1:0-7026 GCA_036387575.1 Brevundimonas sp. | reverse complement strand
GATGTAAGAGCCGTCGGTAGAGGCGAAATATTTTTGCTCGTTGACGAGGAACATACGGGAGGCGACGAAGCTGGCTCCGGCCCCCATGGCAGCCGAGTTCACGCCCATCAGCAGCTCGATCTTCTCCTCGATCGGCACGGTCATGCCATTGCGCCGAATCGGGGTGCGCCAGGCCCGATCGCCGACGCCGGGGGTAGGGGCCAACTGAACAGGAGCGGTCTGGCTGGTGGCATTCGCCTTGGCGATTGCGGTTGCGAGCCGAGCCGCGCCCGCGACCGCCTCCAGGGTCAACTCGTTGGTTGCAGCGAAGCCCCATGCGCCATCCGCAATCACCCGTACGCCTATGCCGGTCGATTCGGTGTTGACGACGTTTTCGACACTGGCTTCCCGCGTCATTACGAACTGGCGCAGATAGCGCCCGACCCGCACGTCGCAGTAGCTGGCGCCGGCCCGTGTGGCGGCGCTGAGCCCTGCGTCGGCCAATCGCTTCTTGATCGTCACGTCCAGTGTGTCGCCCAGTTCCGCAGCGGCAATGGCGCGGCCGGCAAACCCCGGGAGCAGGACCCCGCCTGCACCGATGCCGCAGGCGGTCAGGAACGCGCGTCTGTCCAAGTCTTCTCTCCTGGCGATATCTGCTGCCGGTCGACATCGTGCTTGATCCGGAGAGCCCCCTACATTCGCTGCTGACGTCTCAGCGGTCAAACATATGGCGCTCGCAAAACAGGATTTCTTCGGTGGGTAGGATCAGCCTGGCTGTCGGCTCCATCGATCTCGCGGCCGGGGTGCGGGCATGCTCATTGGCGCTCGTAAGGCATATCGGCAGGCCGCGAGACGTTCTTCGGGTCTCCCTCTTGCCACGGTCCAGCACGGCGTTAGGATGATTTATAATACAAATACGATCGGGTGAGGAAATGACCATGAAGCTGACGAGACGCGGTGCATTCGCCCTGGTCGCAGTGGGTGCGGCGACTCCGGTTCTAGCGCAGGCTCCAACCTCACCGTCTCGCGCCCTTCCTCCTGGCGCCCCGCTCTCGGGTGACGCCGCGCGGTCGTTTGGCGACTGGACCGCTATGACATGGCCCAAGGGCATCGAAGGTCAACGACTGGCCGATCTCGGCGACGGCACCTTCCTTAATCCAGTCCTCGCCGGTGACCATCCCGATCCGTCGATCCTGAAGGACGGCGACACCTATTACATGACCCACTCGTCGTTCGAGTCGGTGCCGGGCCTGACGATCTGGCAGTCGAAGGATCTGGTGAACTGGACGCCCATCGTAGCGGCGCTGACGAAGAACATCGGCTCGGTCTGGGCGCCCGAGCTGTGCAAGCATGACGGCCGGTTCTTCCTCTACATCCCGGCTCGCTTCCCCGACAGCCGAACCAACTGGGTCATCTGGGCCGACAAGATCGAAGGCCCATGGAGCGAGCCGGTCGACCTGCACCTGCCCGACCACATCGATCCCGGCCACGTCGTCGGCGAAGACGGCAAACGCTATCTGTTTCTCAGTGGCGGCGACATGGTGCAACTGACAGACGACGGCATGGCCACGGTCGGCGCAGTTCGGCACGTCTATAACCCGTGGCGCTATCCGGTCGAATGGGACGTCGAGGGCTTCTCGCCCGAAGGCCCCAAGGTGATGAAGCGCGGCGACTGGTTCTACATGATCACCGCAGTCGGCGGCACGGCAGGTCCGCCGACGGGACATATGGTCATCGTCGCGCGCTCGAAATCCGTCTTCGGACCGTGGGAAGATCATCCGCGCAATCCGATCGTCCGCACCACGACTTCGCGTGAGAAATGGTGGTCGCGCGGCCATGCGACCTTCGTCGAAGGTCCTGCGGGAGACTGGTGGACGGTCTATCACGGCTACGAAAACGCCTTCTGGACGCTGGGTCGCCAGACGCTTCTGGACAAGGTCGTCTGGGCCACCGACGGCTGGCCGGACGTGGTCGGCGGAGACCTGTCTCACCCGATGGCCAAGCCTGCGAACCTGCCGGGCCAGCAGCACGGCATGGCTCTGTCGGACGACTTCTCGACCGACAAATTCGGCACCCAGTGGAGTTTCTACAATCCGGGTCCGGACGAGGGACGCCGGTTCCGTCGCGAAGGCGGCGTGCTGCACATGGCGGCAAAGGGAACCGCGCCGAAGGACTGTTCGCCGCTGACCTTCGTTCAGGGCGAACACGCCTATCAGTTCGAGGTCGAGATCGAGATCGACGAGGGCACGACCGCCGGTCTGGTCCTGTTCTACGACTTCGGCCTCTACGCCGGACTCGGCTTTGACGAGAAGCGCTTTGTCACTCACCAGTACGGGATGGAGCGCGGAAAGCCGGGCCATACGATGGGTCGGCGCATGCATATGCGGGTTACGAACGACAACCACATCGTCACCTTCCATACGAGCCCTGACGGCCAGACATGGACCAAGTTCGATCGTCAGATGGAGGTCTCCGGCTATCACCAGAACGTTCGCGGCGGCTTCATGATGCTGCGACCGGGGCTGTATTCGGCGGGCGCAGGAGAGGCGCGCTTCCGTGGCTTCAAGTACCGCGCCCTCTAGCCCCGGGTCGAACGGTGCTCGGACTCCACACGACTATAACCGGCGTCGATAACCGCGAGCATTGCAGCCGCGGCGCCGGCGCCGTCGCGCGCCTCGATACGGTCGACGATCCGCGCGTGGGCGTCGACGGTCTCGCGATGGAGGTCGGGCGCCCGGGTCGGCGGGCTCAGGGTGAAGGCTTCGAGGAGGGCCGTCTCGATCACGCTGGCGACGGAACGCAGCATCGGGTTCTTCGACGCCGCGCCGATAGCCAGATGGAGCAAAAGGTCAGCGCGAGCGAAACCGTATTCGGACGCGGTCTCCTCGCGCATGGCGTCGATGGCCTGGCGCATCGTCACCAGATCCTCGGTCGTCCGATGCAGCGACGCCAACGCGGCCGTCGCAGGCTCGACCGCGCGGCGGACCTCGGCCAGATGACGGCGGAAGTCGGCATCCATCCCGGTGCTGACTTTCCAGGCGAGGACTTCCGGGTCGAACAGGTTCCAGCGAATGCGCTCCGAGACCTTGGTGCCGACGCGCGTCTTGACCACCAGCAGGCCTTTGGCTGTCAGCGTCTTGAGAGCTTCGCGCAGAGACGTCCGGGACACCCCGAAGCGATCGAGCAGCGCCTGTTCGGAGGGGAGCTTGTCGCCCGGCGGAAACCGGCCCGACAGGATGTCCTCGCCAAGAGCGCGAACGATCCAGGCATGGCCGGACAGCGCGAGATCGCCGCGTTGGTGCTGGTTGTCCTGCCCCCTCTGCTGGTCCGGGATCGATCGTCTAGCCATCCGGGTCGGACTTACACGCGGCCCGCCCCCACGGCAAAGCCTGGAATTCGTGGGAAGCGGGCATAGGCCTCAGACACACCACGATTTCCCTCGGCCCAATATCTTGACTCTCTCAATTTTACGCGCCGTTTCGGCGCAGGACTTGCCGTTTGACCCAATCGACACCGAAGCCCTTCAGGCCTCTCCGTTCGCGCGCCTGGTTCGATAATCCGGACAACCCGGACATGACCGCGCTCTATCTGGAGCGGTATCTGAACTACGGCCTGACGCTGGAAGAGCTCCGCTCCGGAAAGCCGATCATAGGCATCGCCCAGACCGGCTCGGACATCGCGCCGTGCAACCGCCACCATATCGAACTGGCCAAGCGCGTTCGCGAAGGCATCCGCGAGGCCGGCGGCATCGCCATGGAGTTTCCGGTTCATCCGATCCAGGAAACCGGCAAGCGACCGACGGCCGGTCTGGACCGCAACCTCGCCTATATGGGTCTGGTCGAGTTGCTTTACGGCTATCCTCTGGACGGGGTCGTGCTGACCATCGGCTGCGACAAGACCACCCCTGCCTGTCTGATGGCGGCGGCGACCGTGGACATCCCCGCCATCTGCCTGTCGGTCGGGCCGATGCTGAACGGTTGGCTGAAAGGCGAACGGATCGGCTCGGGCACCATAATCTGGAAGGCCCGCGAGATGATGGCGCGTGGCGAGTTGGACTATGAAGGCTTCATCGACCTCGTGGCTACTTCGGCGCCGTCGGTGGGCTATTGCAACACCATGGGCACGGCCTCGACGATGAACTCGCTGGCCGAGGCGCTGGGCATGTCCCTGCCCGGCTCGGCGGCGATTCCTGCCCCCTACCGCGAGCGTCCCCAGATCGCCTACAAGACCGGGCTTCGCATCGTCGAGATGGTGCACGAGGACCTTAAGCCGTCCGACATCCTGACCGCCGACGCCTTCCACAACGCCATCGTGGTCAACTCGGCCATCGGCGGTTCGACCAATGCGCCGGTCCACATCTCGGCCTTGGCGCGTCACTCGGGCGTCGACCTGCCGATCAAGACCTGGGAGACGACGGGCCATGCCGTGCCGCTGCTGGTCAATCTGCAACCGGCCGGGACCTATCTCGGCGAGGACTTCCATCAGGCCGGCGGCGTTCCTGCGGTCATCAACCAGCTCATGGGCCAAGGGCTGATCCGCGAGGACGCCCTGACCGTGAATGGCAAGACGCTGGGCGAAAACTGCTCCGGGGCCGAGATCATCCTGCCTGACGTCATCCGCTCGTTCGATCAGCCCCTGATGACGGACGCAGGCTTCCTCGTGCTTGGCGGCAACCTGTTCGAGAGCGCCATCATGAAGACGAGCGTGATCTCGCCCGAATTCCGCGAACGGTATCTGGCCAACCCGGAGGATCCCGAAGCCTTCGAAGGTCCCGCCGTCGTCTTCGATGGTCCCGAAGACTACCACCACCGCATCGACGACCGCGCGACCGGCATCACCGAACGCAGCGTCCTGTTCATGCGCGGCGCCGGACCGATTGGCTATCCCGGCGCGGCCGAGGTCGTGAACATGCGACCGCCGTCCTATCTGATCGAGAAGGGCGTGCTGGCGCTCGCCTGCATCGGCGACGGGCGGCAATCCGGCACCTCTGGCTCACCCTCGATCCTGAACGCATCGCCCGAGGCGGCGGCCGGCGGCAATCTCGCCCTGCTGCAAACAGGCGATATCGTACGTGTCGATCTGAAGACGCGGCGGGTCGACACCAGGGTCTCCGACGCCGAGATGGCCGAGCGGCGCGTGGCGCTGGAGGCTGCGGGCGGCTTCCAGTATCCGCCGTCGCAGACGCCCTGGCAGGAACTGCAACGGGCCAACGTCGGGCAACTCCAGACCGGCGCGGTGCTGGAGCCCGCGATCAAATATCACCGGATCATCGACAAGTTCGGCAACCCCCGCGACAACCACTAGGGGCCGTCGGCGAACGAAGAGGCTAGTCGCGGCCGACCGTCATTGAGAGCGACAGCGACTCGCCGGGTTGCAGGACAACGAAGCCCTGCTCTCCCGGCGACGCCTGATTGAATACGTCAGGGCGGTGGGTCACCGGCTCAAGGCAGACGTAGGTTTCGCCGGTCGGCACATAGACGTGCAGGCGATCGGCTGAAGCGCGGACGATGGTGGTCCCACCGTCGTCCGACAGTCGCGCCGGGCCGGTCCAGCCGTCGAAGCAATGGTCCACAAAAGTAGCGTCCGTCAGCGAACGATCGGTCCAGTCTGCGACGACGTTCGACGGGGCGAGTCTGTCCGGCACGATATCCTGCCCCGTCCACACTCCGGTGGTCGAAGCGTCGAGCCAACTGCTCGGAAAGCGCGGAAAATAGGGATGCAGGCCAAGACCCGCAGGCATCGGTCGCTCGTCGCGATTGATCAGAACGAGGTCGATCGTCAGGCCGTCGTCCGACAGGGTCAGCGTCTGGCGCGCTTCGTAAGCCCATGGCCAGTCGTCCCCTGCGAAGCTCAGGACGAGGCGGGTGTCGGTCTGTTCGAGGATCGCCCACAGCCCCAGCCAGCCTTCGCCGTGAAGGGCATGGGGGGCAAACTGAGGCTGGACCGGCAGCCTGACCTCACGGCCAGCGAAGGCGAACCGCCCCCCGGCCACCCGGTTGGCATACGGGACCAGCGGAAAGCAGGCGAAGTCCAGCGGATCGGTCGCGCCTTCAGGCGCTGGTCGAAGCACGTCGCGTCCGGCCTTGGCCAACGAGGCGACAGCTCCGCCCTGAAGGGCGACGGTCGCCAACCAGTAGCCATGCCTCAGGGTGATCAAAGGGCGACCAGAGCTTGAGGCAGTCCAGGTGTCTCGACCCGAACGGCGAACAGCCCGCCCATTGTCGGATACGCCGCCCGCGTCGCCGCATCCTGTCCCTTCCATGCCGTGGTGCAAAAGAGGGTCCTGAGATCGTCCCCGCCGAACACAACCTTGGTCACGGTCGGAACAGGAAAGGCGATCGGGTCCAGCTCGGCGCCTTCAGGGGAAAACCGGGCGACGCCGCCGCCGTGGAACAGGCCGACATGGATCACGCCCGCGCTGTCGACCGACGGACCGTCCGGATAGCCTTTGGTGGGCACAGCGAAGACCCGACGGTTGGTGATCTCGCCGTCGGCGTGATCGAAGGCGAAGACGGTTCGATGCGCGGTGTCGTGGTGATACATCGTCAGGCCATCAGGGCTCAGCGCCGGACCATTGGTGATGCCGTAGCCATCGTCCATCCGGGTCAGCTCGCCACGCCGCCATCGATAGAGGGCGCCGGTTTCGGCTTCCTCCGCGTCGTCCATGGACCCGAACCACAGGGTTCCGTCAGGGGCGACGAAGCCGTCGTTCAGACGATTGCCCGGCCTGTCAGTCTCGACCGGCTGTATCAGGGCGAACTCACCCGTCTCCGGCGTGAACCGATGCAGGCCACCCCTCACGCCGCAGATCAGCGAACCGTCCTCAGCCGGCAGAGCGAAGCCAGTTTGATCCGGCGTGTCCCACGATGCCTGCGTCTGATCTTCGACCCCGTACCGGTGGAGCTTGCGCCCCTTGATATCGACGAACCAGACGCAGGCGCGCGTGGCATCCCACACGGGACCCTCGCCGAGTTCGGCGCGGACATCCCACAGAAGTTCAGGCCAAAGACGCTCAGGACTATTGGTCATCAACCCGCCGAATAGGAC
>DASVTM010000273.1:0-4589 GCA_036387575.1 Brevundimonas sp. | reverse complement strand
CAGTAGGCAATAGGCAGTAGGGGCAGCCCGAACCGCTTTCTCCTACTGCCTATTGCCTACCTGCCTACTGCCTCCTTACCCCACCCTCGGCGACTTCAGCCGCCGCTTGTTCGAATGGGTCTCGGGCGCATTGCCGAGATCTTCGGGCAGTTCGCCCTTGAAGTAGAACCGCTGCCAAGCCTCCTTGGCCGCGTCGGGGTCACCTGAGGCGAGGCGATTGTTGAAGTCGGTGCGCTGGCGGTTCCAGGCGTCGAACTGACCCTTCATCACCGGATTGGACTCCAGCGTCCGGATGATCGGCTGGAACTGCTCGACCTTTTTGTGCTCGGTCAGGGTGATGAAACAGAAGGGCTCGCCCTTCTCGAACTTGACCCGGCCGGGGCGGGTGAAGAGCCAGTTCATCGTGAAGGGAAAGGGCAGCCAGTCGGTCTCGATCAGGCCGACCAGCGGCTGGATGCCGTCCTTCACATGGTTGGGCGAACCCGAGCAGACCATCACCCAGCCCGGCGGTGTGCGGAACAGATACTGCGGGTGCATGGTCAGGACCCCGCGCGAGAAGTGCGAGGTCACGAAATGATCCAGCGTCGGCTGTGGCCGGTCGGGCGTGATCTTGATGTCCGACTGCTGTGGCCCGCCGTTCCACTCGGCGGTGAAGCCGAACGGGCACAGGATTTCCCACCCCGTCGTGTTGGCCATGGTCAGCGGCAGGCAGCGATAGGGGTGGCGGCTGACGAAGGCGTCCATCCAGTTACGCGACTGACGCCCGGGCACGAGGTCCGGCGGCGTCGCCGTCATCGGATAGCATTCCAGTTCCAAGGCCGGGCTCCAGTCTGTAGTCGGGACGGACGCCACTCCTAACCCGTGCGAGCCGGTCACCTCAACCATGTCTGATACGCCAGCTTACGACCGCGATAGTTTGCTCGCCTGGATGGCGGAGAACGGCGTCGCCCAAACGACCCACGACCATCCGGCGGTGTTCCGGGTCGAGGAGGGTCTGGAACTCAAGGCCGGGATGCCCGGCGTCCATACCAAGAACCTGTTCCTCAAGGACAAGAAGCAGCGGCTGTGGCTGATCTCTGCGGCTCAGGACACGGTCATCGATCTGAAGCGAGCGCCGTCGGTGATCGGCTCGGACAGGCTGTCGTTCGGGAACGAGGCGTTGGTGTTCGAGACGCTGGGCGTGCGGCCGGGCTCGGTGACCGCGCTGGGACTGATCAACGATGTCGACCGACGCGTGACCTTCGTGCTGGACCGCAAGCTGCACGAGGCGGCGATCGTCAACTTTCACCCCGTGACCAATACGGCGACCACGGCGCTGGATCAGGCGGCGTTCCGGCGGTTTCTGGCGCTGCTGGAGCGCGAGCCGATAGTGGTGGACTTCGATCGGCTTTGACTCTCTCCCGGCGGGAGAGGGAGGGACCCGCGAGCGTAGCGAAGTGGGAGGGTGAGAGGTTGGCGCGTCCGCTCGGACACAGCAACCCCTCACCCTTTCGCCTGACCGATCGCTTCGCTCCCGGAGGCTCAAGCCCTCTCCCGCCGGGAGAGGGTAGAGACCTACCCAGCGACCTTGGCGGAGACCCCACGGATCCAGCGGTACAGTCCGAACGCCAGCAGCACGAACACCACCACGCCCGCGAGCATTGCGGGCCAGCCTGAGCCTTCGGGGATCAGGCCGAACGGCGACTCCTTGCCGGTGCTGACGATAACCCCGGCGAAGAACACGCCGAACAGGCTCTCGCCCACGATCAGGCCTGACGCCAGCAGCACGCCCATCCGGCGGCCGATGTCCGCGAAGCGGGTGCCGGCGATGCCCTTGTCATAGAGCCAGCCTGCCACGGCGCCGACGACCAGCATCGTGGTCACGGCGGCGGGCAGGTAGAAGCCGATGCCGACGGCGAGGGGCGGCAGCTTGATCTTGCCCTTGGTCGCCTTCTCGAGCACGGCGTCGAGGATGATGACCACCACGCCGATCACGGCGCCGATGCCGATCAGGTCCCAGCGCAGATCACCAGCGATGACGCCCTTGGCCAGAGCGGAGATCAGCGTGGCTTGAGGCGCGGCCAGTGGCGCGTCAGCGATGCCCTTGGGGCCGCCCTCGAAGCCGAAGGCGCCGTTCAGCTGGCTCAGGATGAAGGGGATGACCAGAGCGCCGGCGACGACGCCGACGATCAGGGCGACCTGCTGACGCCATGGCGTGGCCTCGACCAACTGGCCGGTCTTGAGGTCCTGAAGGTTGTCGTTGGCGATGACCGCGACGGCGAAGACGACCGCCGTCACCATCAGGGCAAAGGCGACGAACGACGGATCCGCTGGCACGCCCGAGATACCCATCACCACCAGCATCAGCAGCGAGGCGACGAGGATGGCGATGATGCCGACGCCGGAGACCGGGCTGTTCGACGACCCGATCAAGCCGGCCATATAGCCGCAGATGGCCGCCACGGCGAAGCCGATGACCACCACATAGACAAGACCGCCGATGACGAGGATCGGAGCCGAAGCCGCCAACGGCGTGCCCTGGGTGAAGAAGGCCAGCAGGATCGAGATACCGACCAGAGCGATGATCGACAGGCCGCCGACGATGCCAATCGGAATGTCCTGCTCGGTGCGTTCGAGGACTTCTCCGCCCGCCCGACGGCGCTGGGCCGCCAGAGCCGAGGTCAGGCCGCCGACCAGCGGGCCGAGCAGCTTGATCAGGGTCCAGATGGCGGCGACGCCGATGACGCCCGCGCCCATGAAGCGGACTTCACGCGACCAGACGAGACCGGCCAGATCCTCGGACGAGGCGCCGGCAGGAAGCGTTGTAGCGATCGAGGGGATGCCGTGGGCGACCAGCCAGGCGATGGTGTCCGGTGACGTCAGGATCGGCACAGCGATGCACCATGCCAGGATCAGGCCGAACAACTGCGCCAGACCCACGGTCAGGCCGATCAGGTGGCCGGCGCCCAGCAGGGCGAACTGCATGCCGAAGCCGACGCCCGTGGCGCCGCCGCCGAGAAAGGCAGGCAGCTTGATGAACCGCGCGGCCTCGCCTGCAAAGGCGCGGGCCGAGATCAGGAAGGCGAACAGGGCCGAGATGATCGCGCCGACGACCACGATGCCGAGGCCCGCCTTGTTTTCGCGAACCGCTTCGTCGCTCTGTTCGATGCCGGGCGAGCCAACCTTGAGCACCTCTGCGGCGGCGACGCCCTCGGGGTAGGGGAGGTTGGCGTTGACCACGAGGGCGCGGCGCAGCGGGATGGAGAAGGTCACCCCCAGCACGCCGCCGAGCGCGCAGATGGCCACCGACTCCCAGAACGGGAAGTCCATCCACCAGCCGACCATGACCAGACCGGGCAGGACGAAGATGATCGAGCTCATCGCGCCGCCGACCGAGGCGACGGTCTGGACCGTCATGTTCTCCCAGATGGTCGAGCCCTTGAACGCCCTCAGCACCGCCATGGAGATGACCGCCGCCGGGATGGCCGAGGCGAACGTCAGCCCGACCTTCAGGCCCAGATAGGTGTTGGCGGCGGTGAAGATTACGGCCAGCAGACAGCCTAGGATGAGGGCGCGGACGGTCAGTTCGATCCGCTTGATCGTTGAGGCGGGTGGTGTGTCGGTCATGGCGTCCCTCTTGAACGCCGGAGGTAAGCCGAGAACGCCCTTGGGATCAACAGGAGCGCGCGGCGAGACCCGACGCATGCCTCAGCCGCGTCGCGATCGGACAGGCCACCATCACCCGGTGCAGCACCGCCAGAACCAGTCCGGTGATCGCCCAGGATAACAGGATGTCCGACAGATAGTGGCCGCCGAACGCCAGCCGGTTCAGCGACAGGGCGACGGCGTATGTCACGACCGGCGCGGCCGCCCACGGGCGCCATCGGGGCGGCAACAGCATCAGCGCCGCCACCATCCACGCCGCCGAGGACGCTTCGCCCGAGACGAAGGAACAGTTGTGCTCGCAACCGTTGGACACCTGCCACGCTGGCGAGAAAACCGCATCGCCGCCAAACAGGTCCGTCTGTACCGGACGGGCGCGGCCCCAGCTCGCCTTCAACCAGCTGTTGACCACCAGTCCCGGACCCAGCGCGACCCCCGCCAGCAGGAAGCCGCAGCGCCGGGCGCAGACGGTGCGCTTTTCGCTGCGGGTCAGGGTCCGCATCACCACGCCGACCAGCGCCGTCAGCAGGATCAGGCCCATGACATAGCTGGAGCTGCGCCGCAGCGCCTTCAGCACCGGCTCCTGAGCGAGGAAAAAGCCGTCGCCGGTCCGGTAGAACAGGTCGCTGACCGCGATGTCGACGCCGGGCAGGACGGTGAAATACAGCGAGAGCCCCAGCACGGCGGCCAGCGTCAGAGTGGTGGGTTCGGACCAGCGGATGCGGTTGGCCAGCATCAGCCGCAACCGCCCGATCTCGTCGCGCACGCCTCGTGACAGCGCCCCCACGGACGGAGCGGTCCAGATCGGGGTCCAGCCGGCGTCTACAGCCGTGCGCGTCGCCATGTTCGTCCCGTCCATCGTTCCCCCCGGATCGATATCTCCGGGCCAGTCTGGGGGCGTCGTGCGTCGCAAAGGTCACCGTCGCGTGGCGGTTCGGCCTCTTTTT